>CAZRDA010000388.1:0-1893 GCA_964598715.1 uncultured bacterium
CCGTGCATGATCATGGGCGGGGTGATTTCGTACTGGCGCTGCGGGTCCAGCGTCCGGATGTCCAGGTCCCGGGCCACCACCAGAACTCCCTCGGCCGCGGCGGCCGTCCCCACCGTCCCCGCGAGCAGCAGACTCAGCAGCACCGCCATTCCCCACGTCCCCTTGGCCTTCATCGCACTCCTCCTCTCGCCACCCGCAACGAGTTCCCAGACCCGCGGCTCCCGGTCCTACAGGCTCGGGCGCACCACGAGCGTCTCCGTCGAGGTCACGCCCTCCACTTCCCGGATGTTCGCCACGATCGTCGCTGCAGCCTCCAGGTCCAGGGCTCGGACCAGGGCGACCATGTCGTAGCGACCGAACAGCAGATAGACGTAACTCAGCCCCTCCATCTTCTTGAGCGCCTCGTAGACCTGGCGCTCCTTCTGGGGCTCCGCCCTGATCAAGACCCCCGCGACCATCCCGCCTCCCCCCTTCCCGTTACCCCTGGGGACCGCCCCCCGCGCCCGGGATGAGGATCGCCTTGACCCCCCGGCGCGACAGGACAAAGTCAAAGGCCTCCTCCACCTGGGAGAGTGCGAAGGTGTGGGCCATCAGGGGCCCCGCGTCCACCTTCCCCTGGGCAAGCAGGCCCAGGGCATGGTCGTACTCCCGGCGGTTGTAGCAGATGGAGCCGTAGAGTTTCAACTCGTGCCGGATGGCCGGCTCCATGTTGACCTGCACGTCCTTGTGGACCGTGAGGAGGACCACCGCCCCGCCCTTTCGCGCCATGGCGATGCCCTGCCCCAGGGCCGCGGCGGTGCCCGCTGCCTCGAAGACGTAGTCGGCGCCCCCCTCGGTCAGCTCGCGGACGGCGGACACCGGGTCCACCTCGTGGAGGTTCACGACCGCGTCCGCCCCCAGGTCCTTGGCCAGCAGGAGCCGGTCCGCCCGCGTCCCCACCACCGCGACCCGGGCCTTCAGGATCCGCTTGACCACCTGGGTCGCCAGGAGACCCATCTGCCCCGGCCCAAGGATGGCGACCCAGGAGCCTTGCTCGACCCGGACCATCTCGAGGCCTCGAATCACGCAGGCCAGCGGGTCGGCAAGGGTCGCCTGCACGAAGGACATCCCCGGGGGGATCCGGTGGAGGTTCCGCTCGGGGACGGCCACGTACTCGGCCATCCCCCCGTCCATGGTGACCCCCAGTTCCTCCAGTTTCTGGCAGAGGTTCACATGATCAATCTTGCAGAACTTGCAGATGGCGCAGCCGATGCAGATCTCGATCGCCACCGCCGCCCCGGGCTGGAAGCCCTGGACCCGCTCGCCGCAGGAGGCGACCTGCCCGGCGATCTCGTGGCCGATGACGAAGCGGCGGGGTTTCTTCTCCGGGTTGACCTCGTTGTAGATCCGCTGGTCGCTGCCGCAGATCCCCACGGCCCGGACCCGGACCAGCACCTCGTACGGACTGATAGCGGGGACGGGGACCTCTTCGAGGCTCACCCCCCGCTTGGCGCGATCCTTCACGACCGCCAGCATGGTCGTTTTCCCCGGGGCAACCTCCGCGAGCGGCCCTCAGCGGCGTTCTGTGAGCAGCCGCGCCGCGTCCTTGGCAAAATACGTCAGGATAAGATCGGCCCCGGCCCGCTTGATCCCGACCAGCACCTCCAGCATGGCCCGCTCCTCGTCCAGCCAGCCAAGGCGAGCAGCCGCCTTGATCATCGCGAACTCCCCGCTCACGTTGTAGGCGGCGATGGGGACGGCGTACTCCGCCCGGACCCGCGCGATCACGTCCAGGTAGGGAAGGGCCGGCTTCACCATCACGATGTCCGCCCCTTCCTCCAGGTCCAGCGCGATCTCCCGGAGGGCCTCATCCACGTTGGCCGGGTCCATCTGGTACGAGCGGCGATCGCCGAA
>CAZRDA010000389.1:0-1892 GCA_964598715.1 uncultured bacterium
GCGCAGCCTCCAGCTCGTTCAGGAGGCCGGTCCAGGAGAAGGCGGACGCCTCCAGAAGGCTGTTGTAGAACCGAACGCGCTCCGCCAGGCCCGTGGGCTTATCCACCGGTCCGGCCCCCCTCTCGGTTCCCGCCCTCACCCGCTCCCGATCGGCCTCCCGGCCGGTCCAGGTCTCCTCCAGGCTGGCCAGGTGCGTGCGCCAGCGGGAGAGGAGAAAGCCGTGAGCGACCGTCCCCACGAGGAGCAGCAGCACTGCTCCCGCGAGGGCCCGGCGGAGCAGGCGCCGGCGCCGGGCGGCGGGGGAGGCCAGGTTGAGGGCGAGACGCATCAGATGCCCCCTCCCGGGCCCAGGGACGCCCCGGCTGCCGCGGCCTCCGCGGCCGTGGGCGGGAGACCGTCCCAGAAGGCCCACCACGCGGCGACCCCATCCCCCAGGACCTCTGCCGGGATGCGCAGGGCCTCCTGCAGGACTGCCGCGATGGGCTCCAGGTCCCCCTCTCCGGCGAGGACCAGACCGTGGGGTGGGGCCACCCCCTCCCGCCCCGTTGCGAAATCCAGGGACGCCTCGACCTCCCGGAGGATCGCAGCCGGCTGCCCGTCTCTCCCATCCACGGGAATGGACCGGACGTAGGCTGGGATGCCGTCCTGCATCAGGAGGAGGCCAAGGGCTCCTCCGCCCAGGTGCAGCAGACCCGAGGAGCCCCGCCCCCCTGTTGCGCTGTCCCAGGCGTTGTAGAAGCAGGTCAGGGCACTGCCGGCGTACAGCAGGCTTCCGCCGGCGCGGGCGAGGAGCGCCTCCACCTGGGCGAGGTGCGCCTCGTGGGCCAGGAGAAGGGCGACCTGCGCTGCCGTCCCCTCGCGACGGAGGACCTGGCAGGAGAGGCGGGCCTCCTTCGGGGGAAACGGCAGAAGATCAGCCACCTGCCACAGAAGGAGTGCCTGCAACTCCTCCCCGCGGGCCTGGAGCTCCGGAAACCGGAGCACCTGGGCCAGGCAACTCACGTCGGGCAGGGCCAGGGCGACCTCCCCGCTCCGCCCCAGGGCCAGGGCTTCCCGCAGCGCCCCCAGAATGGCCCCTTCGTCGGCGATCGCAAGCCCCTGTGGGGCCGCGGCTAGGGCTCCCGGTGGCAGCGGGATCGTGCGCCGGGCGGCCACCTGGAGGCGCCGACCCCGCCGGGCGATCCGGACCGCCCGGATCTCGTCGGGGCTAATGCTCAGGCCCAGGGGGACTCGCCAGCGCATCCATCACTCCGCCACCGTCACCCGGTTGGTCTCGGCGACCGTGGTGTGGCCAGTGCGGACCTTCTCCAGGGCCGCCTCCCGGAGGAACGTGGTCCCGGCGGCCGCGGCTGCGCTCCGCAGCTCTCCCCCGGGGCGGCGGGCCAGGATGGCCTCCCGGAACCTGTCGGTGACCTCTACCAGCTCGAAGATCCCAGTCCGGCCCATGTAGCCGGTCCCGTGGCAGGCAGGGCAGCCTCGCCCCTGAAAGAGGGGGACCCCCTGCCAGGCCGCAGGGGCGAGGCCGGCTGCGGCGAGCGCGTCGGAGGAGAGGGAGAGGGGCGCGCGGCACCCGGGGCAGATCAGGCGAACGAGGCGCTGGGTCAGGATGCAGGAGAGGGCAGCGACGAAGTTGTAGGGGTCCAGCCCTATGTGCAGGAGCCGTCCCACGACGTCCACGGCGTTGTTGGCGTGGACCGTGGTGAAGACCAAGTGCCCGGTGAGGGCAGCCTGGACCGCGATCTGGGCGGTCTCCGGGTCCCGGATCTCCCCGACCATGATCTTGTCCGGATCGTGGCGGAGGATCGAGCGCAGCCCCCGGGCGAAGGTGAGCCCCTTCTTCTCGTTCACCGGCATCTGGAGGACCCCCTTGAGCTGGTATTCGATCGGGTCCT
>CAZRDA010000390.1:0-1884 GCA_964598715.1 uncultured bacterium
AGGGCTTCATGATGTGGCAGGAGCTGCAGAGGAGCGGGCTGGAGCTGACCTTGTAGAGGCCCCCGAGGACGGCGATCCCCACTACGGCGGCCGTGGTCAGCAGAATCAGGATTTTTCGCCGGCGCCCGGGCGGCTGGGGCGGGAGTCCGGTCACTTCGTCATTCATCACTCGTCATTCGCTCACGAAAGCGAGCAGGGTCAGGCCGAGCAGCAGGAAGCCGATCCCGATCGCGGCGAACCCGATGATCCGCCCGAAGTTCCGCAGCCAGAGGGGCGGCGGGTCGGCCCGGGCCACGTCAAGGGCGCCCGTCGATACCAGCCGTTCGTACTCGGCGGGCCGTGATTCCTTGAGCTCCTCCACCCGCTCGCGCCCGGTGAAGATGACGAGGTCAATCGGAAACCGGTCGGGACGCAGATGGCTGTTGAAGAAATGGATGGCGAAGATGAACCAGACAGCCAGGAGGGCCTCGTCGGCATGGATCAGGAGCGCGATGTTGAAGAGCCACCCGGGCAGGAGCTGGCCGAAAAGGTCCGAGAACCACATCATGTACCCCGAGGTGCCGATGATGGCCATCCCCCAAAAGACGGCCCAGTAGTCGAACTTCTCCCAGTAGGTGAAGCGGCCGAAGCTGGGCTTGCGGCCCAGGCCGAAGAACCACCGGAAGTGTTGGTACAGCTCGACGACGTCCTTGGGCTGGGGGATCATGGAGGTCGGACCCCAGAAGACCCCGCTCTCTCTCCTGACGAAGGCCAGGTGAAAGACGTACCCGAGATGGATGAGGAAGCAGAGGGTCAGCAGCACGGCGAAGGTCTTGTGGAAAAAGAGGATCGCCCCAAATCCCCCGATGGCGTGCGCAAAGCTGATGGCCCAGGCCGCCTGGTTGAACCGGAGCGGCATCCCCGTCGCGGCCAGCCCCAGAAAGCTGGTCATCAGCACGCCGTGCAGAATCCGGTGGAAGAGATGGAGGCGAAAATAGTACTGCCGAGGTCGCTCAGGCATCGCGCGGTCCCTCGCCTCGCCCCTCATCCTCGCCGCCAGGCCCTTCCTGCGGACCCTCACGCTGCCTCCTCGCCTTGCCCACCTCGATCAGCGAACGGGTCAGCCATAGCGACGTGTGCAGGCCGAAAAAGGCAAAGACCCCGATCATGAGGAAATTCATGAAGCGAGCGGTGTAGTAGAGGCCCGGATTCCGGCTCTTGTTCTTCGGGTCGGCGTGGGGCGAGTACTGGACGAAGTTCTCATTCGCCTTGGGATGACACTTTTGACACGTGGTGACGCGGTTCCCCGATGCGATGGAGGACCCGGGGTCCGAGGCGGAGAGAATCCGGTGAGACCCGTGGCAATCCGCGCAGCGGGCCACCCGCGCGAACCCTAATCCCGACACCTGCCCGTGGAAGGTGTCGCGGTAGGTCCGGAGCGATTCCCGGTGGCAGGCGCCACACTCCTGAATGATCTCCAATTTCCACCCGACCGTCTCCACACGGGCAATCTGATGGGCCGTATGGCAATCGATGCAGACGGGAGCCTCCCCCTTCCCTGCCTTTACCGCTTTGCCGTGGACGCTCTCGGCATAGTCCTTGAGCGCCCCCGCATGACACGCCCCGCAAGTGGATGGGACGGTCGTGCGGTGGACCTTCGAGGCGGGATCTTCTTTGGACCGGATGCCGTGAAACCCGTGACAGCTCGAGCAGTTGGCCGCCACCAGCAGTCCGCTTCGTGCCAGGGCACGGCCGTGGATCGAGTCCATGTAGAGTTGGTAGGCGTTTGCCACCGGGATGCCGTGTCGCTTCGCTAATTCAGGATCGCCGTGACAGGTCCCACAGGTCCGCGGGAGGTTCAGGGGATACACCGGTGATCCCGGATCGCGGACCTTTTTCAACTCG
>CAZRDA010000391.1:0-1881 GCA_964598715.1 uncultured bacterium
GTGACGGTTTGCCCCTCGATGTAGCCGAGCGCCTTGAGCGCCTCCCGGAACCCCTCCGTGTTGCTGTGCCACGGCGACCAGGCCGAGGTCAGAATCCCGATCTTGAAGACTCGTGGAGCCTGGGCCCGGGCGGTCGGTGATGGACAGAGGAGGAGCGCCACGAGCAGAGGAACGGCCGGGAGGACTCTGCGCCGCACGTCTCTACCCCTTCAGGCGGATGACGTTATAGGTGGTGACAGGTCGGTGGAAGCCCTTGAGCGAGAGTTCCCCCACGGGCTCAACCTCTACCAGGTCCTCCACTGTCCCCAGGAAGCGCCGGGGGACCAGGATCTGTCCCGGCTTTGCCTCTCCGCAGAGACGGGCGGCGAGATTCGTCACGGTCCCGATGGCCCCGTAGTCCCAGCGCCCCTCGAAGCCGATGGCGCCGATGGTGGCGTAGCCCTGGGCCAGGCCGATGCCGAAGTCGAGCTCGTAGCCCAGCTTGCGCCACCGGACGGTCAGCTCCCTCACCCGGTCCCGCATCGCGAGGGCCATCCGGATCGCCCGCTCCCCCGGGTTCGGCACCAGCACCGGGTCGTTGAAGAAGATCATCATGCCGTCGCCCGTGAAGCGCTCGAGCGTCCCCTCGTGGGCGAGGATCAGCCGGCCCATCTCGGCGTGGTACTCCCTGAGAACGCCCATCACCTCCTCCGGCTCGGAGGTCTCGGCGAAGGCCGTGAAGCCCCGGAGGTCCAGGAACACGACCGTGACTTCCCGCCGGTGGGTCTTGAGGGGATCCTCGGCGCCGCCCGTCACGATCATCTCGGCCAGTTGCGGTGAGAAAAACCGCTTCAGCCGGCCGACCCGCTCCAGTTCGGCGACCTGCTCCGCGACGCGCTGCTCGAGGGTCCGGTTCCACTCGGCAAGCTGCGCCGACTGCGCCTCGAGACGGGCCGCCTGCGCCTGCACCGTATCGTGCAGGGTCTTGATCCGGAGCATGGATTTGACCCGGGCGACCAGCCCGGCCTGGTCCACCGGCTTCGTCAGGTATTCGTCCCCACCCGCCTCCAGGCCAGCCACGATGTCCTTTGAATCCGCCTTGGCGGTGACCATGATGATCGGCATGAAGGGGAGGGAGGGATCCGCTTTGAGCTGTCGGCAGACCTCGATCCCGTCCATCTTGGGCATCATGATGTCCAGCAGGATCAGGTCCGGGTGCTTTCCCCTGGCGATTTCCAGCGCCTCCTCGCCGTCGGTCGCCGTGAGGATCTCGTAGCCGTGGAGGGCAAGCCGGGTCTGGAAGATGTCCAGGTTATCGGGGTTGTCGTCCGCGATGAGGATCCGTGGCGGGGTTCTCACGATCCGCTCCTCGCGACGGGTATCGCTGTTGCCTAAGACAGATGTTCGCGGATCTTGGCCAGGAGGACGCGCGGGCTGAAGGGCTTGGCAACGTAGCCGTCGCAGCCGGCCTCCCGCGCCTTGGCCTCGTCGCCGCTCAACGCATAGGAGGTCACAACAATGATCGGGATGTGGCGGAGCGCAGGGTTGGCCTTGATCCGGCGCGTGGCCTCGTACCCGTCCAGGCCGGGGAGCTGGATGTCCATAAGGATCAGGTCGGGGCGCTGCGTCTCCGCCATGCTCACCCCCTCCTCCCCGGTGACCGCCTCAATGAGGTCATAGCCGGCGCTCGTGAGGAGGTCCCGCACGATCCGCCGGTTATCCTCCTGGTCCTCGATCACCAGGATCCGCTTGCTCATGGCACCTCCCGTTGCCGCTCCACCCGGACCGGCACCGTGAACCAGAAGGTCGAGCCTTGACCCGGGGTGGACTCCACCCCGATCCGCCCCCCATGCAGCTCGATGATCCGCTTGGCGATGGCGAGCCCGAGGCCGGTCCCGCCCT
>CAZRDA010000392.1:0-1878 GCA_964598715.1 uncultured bacterium
TCGTGACGCTGGTCAGCGGAGCGCTGCTGGCGAGCGGTCTCATCGAAATCTATTTCTCCTATCAGGAAAACAAAACCGCCCTGGTCCGCATTCAGCGGGAGAAGGCTCTGGCCGCCGCCTCCAGGATCGAGCAGTTCATCAAGGAGATCGAACGCCAGGTCGGCTGGACTACCCAGGCGCCCTGGGGCCCGCGGGCCGCGGCGCTGGACCAGCGGCGCTTCGACTCGCTTCGGCTGCTTCGCCAGGTGCCGGCCGTCACCGAGGTCAGCCACTTGGATCCGTCGGGGAAGGAGCAGCTCCGGGTCTCCCGTCTGGCGATGGACGTGGTGGGGAGCCAGGCGGACTTCTCCCAGGAGCCGAAGTTCCTCGAGGCCAAGTCCGGCAAGACCTACTTCAGCGCCGTGTATTTCCGCAAGGAGTCCGAGCCCTACATGACCCTCGCCATGGCAGGGAGCAGGGAGGACGCGGGGGTCAGCGTGGCCGAGGTGAATTTGAAGTTCATCTGGGATGTGGTCTCCCAGATCAAGGTCGGCAAGGCCGGGCATGCGTACGTGGTGGACTCCCGTGGCCAGCTCATCGCTCACCCGGACATCAGCTTGGTCTTGCAGAAGACTGACCTTGTCTCGCTCCCCCAGGTCCAGGCCGCCCGCGCAGGTCCCCCGAAGCCAGGCGAGGAGCGGGACGAGGCCACGATCGCCCGAGACCTCCAGGGACGGCAGGTCCTCACTGCCTCCGCCGCCATCGCTCCGCTGGGCTGGTCGGTGTTCGTGGAACAGCCTCTTGGAGAGGCCTTCGAACCCCTTTACTCCTCCATCTTCCGGACGGCCTTGCTCCTGCTCCTGGGTCTCGGGTTGTCCGTTCTGGCGAGCCTGGCCCTGGCCCGGAAGATGGTCACGCCCATCCGGGCATTGCAAGCCGGGGCGGCGCGGATCGGCGCAGGAGAGCTCGGCCACCGGATCGAGGTCAAAACCGGGGACGAGCTGGAAGCCCTGGCCGACCAGGTCAACAGAACGGCCGATCAACTCCAGGAGTCGTACGCCAACCTGGAACAAAAGGTCGAGGCGCGAACGCGGGAACTCACTGAAACGCTGGAGCAACAGACGGCCACCAGCGAGATCCTGCGCATTATCGCAAGCTCGCCCACCGACCTCCAGCCCGTGCTGGACGCCGTCGCCGAACGCGCCGCCGCCTTGTGCGACGCGGCCGATGCTATGATCGTCCGCATTGAAGGCGATCGCCTTCGACCCGCGGCCCACTACGGGACGATCCCGTTCCTCCCGGAGGGAGAGACCATGACCATCGACCGGGACACCATGAATGGTCGATGTGTCGTGGACCGGCAGACGATCCATGTCCAGGACCTCGTCACCGCCGAGGAGTTCCCGGCCGCATGGCCTTAGCGCAACGCTTTGGCCATCGGACATCGCTGGTGACACCGCTGCTCCGCGAGGGGATTCCGATCGGGACAATTGTCAGTCGCCGGACGGAGGTCCGGTCCTTCACCGACAAGCAGATCGCACTCCTTGAGACCTTTGCCGACCAGGCCGTGATCGCCATCGAGAACGTCCGCCTGTTCCAGGATCTGCAAGCGCGGACCCGCGAGCTGGCTCGATCGGTGGAAGAACTCAGGGCCCTGGGGGAAGTCGGCCAGGCGGTCAGCTCCACCCTGGACCTCGAGACGGTGCTGACCACCATCGTGGCCCGCGCCGTCGAGCTCTCCGGGACCAACGGGGGGCTCATCTACGAATTTGACGAGGCCAGGCAGGAGTTTCACCTCCGGGCCACCCATCGGACGGAAGAGGAGCTGGTGGAGACGCTCCGGGCGGCGCCGATGCGACTTGGGGAGGGCGCGGTCGGGCAGGCGGCGGCCCGCCGGGC
>CAZRDA010000393.1:0-1874 GCA_964598715.1 uncultured bacterium
GCTCCTGCCGCCGGGCCTTGCCCCCCGGCGAGCCCGTCGAGCGTCCGGTGCTGCGACCGTCCGGCCCAGGGCCTCGGCCATCGCCGGGACGTGGTGCGGACGGCCCCGCAGCACGCCTCGACGCTGAATCCGCCGTCGAAGGGCCGAGCCCAGCACGGCCCGCCAGTCGGAGGCCGTCCGACGCCAATCCCGATGTGTGAGGAAGTTTCATCAATCGCACGAAGGCGAACCACTGTCAAGGGCGATCACGGCGGGACCACCAGCGCGCGCCTCCTCCGCCCCCACCCCCGAGCGGGGGGCTGCTCAAGCCCCTGGCGGTCGCCACGTGTCGCGTCGCCCCGCGGCAGGGCATCACAACATCGGGTTCCGCTGTGCGAGGAGCCGGTAAGGAGCAACGCTTGACGCTCCTGTTGACTCCGGGGGCGCTCCGTGGCAGTCTTAGGCGATAAGCAGGCGGGGGTCATCGTGGTTCTGGGCGAGCCGCCGGGCGTCACCGCGTTGCGGTAAGAGGGCTTCTCCCGCTCGGGCGCTCCCTTCCAGGCTGCTGATTCCGCAGGCTGTCACCCCCTTGGCCAGTGATTCGCCGGGCGCAGGGCGGCCC
This sequence comes from uncultured bacterium, assembly GCA_964598715.1. GTDB lineage: Bacteria > Methylomirabilota > Methylomirabilia > Methylomirabilales > JACPAU01 > JACPAU01. Next base: position 602 of record CAZRDA010000393.1, read on the forward strand.
CGGCCCCGCCCGGCTGCGTTGTCTCTCCCACCCCCAGGGGAGGAGGCCACCATGAGCGCCGAGACCTTGACCGTGATTGACAACCGGACGGGCAAGCGGTACGAGCTCCCGATCAAGCACGGGACCATCCGGGCGATGGACCTGCGCCAGATCAGGGTGGCCGAGGACGATTTCGGCCTGATGAGCTACGACCCGGCCTTCATGAACACGGCCTCCTGCCAGAGCCGGGTCACCTTCATTGACGGGGACAAGGGGATCCTCCGGTACCGGGGCTACCCGATCGAGCAACTGGCGGAGCGGAGCACCTACCTGGAAGTGGCCTATCTCCTCCTGCATGGCGAACTGCCCCGCAAGGCCGAGTACGAGACCTGGGTCTACGACGTCACCCACCACACCATGATCCACGAGAACGTCAAGAAGCTCATGGATGGCTTCCACTACGACGCCCATCCCATGGGGATGCTGGTGAGCACCGTGGGGGCCCTCTCCACCTTCTACCCGGAGGCCAAGCAGATCCAGGACGCGGCCTCGCGCAAGAAGCAGATCCACCGCCTCATCGCCAAGATGCCGACGCTCGCCGCATTCGCCTACCGGCACTCCCTCGGGATGCCCTTCGTCTACCCGGATAACGACCTTTCCTACCCCGGCAACTTCCTGAACATGCTCTTCAAGGCGACCGAACTGAAGTACAAGCCCAACCCGGTCCTGGAGAAGGCGCTGGACGTCCTGTTCATCCTGCACGCCGACCACGAGCAAAACTGCTCGGCGAACGCCATGCGGAGCGTCGGCTCGTCCCACGCGGACCCGTACTCGGCGATCGCCGGGGCCACCGCCGCCCTCTACGGCCCCCTGCACGGGGGAGCGAACGAGGCGGTCCTCCGGATGCTCAACCAGATCGGCTCCAAGGACCGGGTGCCGGACTTCGTCAAGCGGGTGAAGGCCGGCGAGGGCCGCCTGATGGGCTTCGGCCACCGGGTCTACAAGAACTACGATCCGCGGGCCAAGATCATCAAGCGGCTCGCGGAGCAGGTGTTCGAGACCACCGGGCGCAACCCCCTCCTGGACATTGCGGTGGAACTGGAGCGCATCGCCCTCCAGGATGACTACTTCGTGAAGCGGAAACTGTACCCGAACGTGGACTTCTACTCCGGGCTGATCTACCAGGCCATGGGGTTCTCCACCGACATGTTCACGGTCCTCTTCGCCATCCCCCGGACCTCCGGCTGGCTGGCCCAGTGGGAGGAGATGCTGCTGGACGCGGAGCAGAAGATCG
>CAZRDA010000394.1:0-1867 GCA_964598715.1 uncultured bacterium
CCTCGGGGTCCAGGGAAGCCAGCAGGATCCGCTCCTCCCAGTGCGGGGCGAGGGCCGTGCGGAGGAGCGCGGTGCCGACCCCGTTCCCCCGCCAGGCGCGTGCTACCTCCAGGGCCGCGACCTCATAGATCCTCGGATGGGCCCGACGGTCCCACCGGCTCTGCGGATGGGGCGGACTGAGGAAGACGAAGCCCACGATCCGATCCTCGACGATGGCAACCGTGAGCTCCACCCCTGGCGCCCGAGCCATCCCGATCAGCGTAGCCCGGACCGCTTCCGGGTCATAGGTGAAGTCCTTCCCCAACCCCTCGGCGACACGGAGGTGCTCCAATGCCTCCGGGGTCGGCTGGCGGTGATACCGGGCGGCTTGGGATCGCCCCGCGTCCTCCGCGACCATCCTGACGACCTCACTGCAAGAAGGCGGCGGCGGGCGGGCTAGACAATGGGACGGCCTCACGGGGCAGTCCCGGGAGGCCGTCCAGTGGGTCGGCGCGCTAGAAGAACACGGAAACCGGCTCGGCCTGCAGACCCTTGATCATCAGGATCAGGTTGTGCCTCCCGCCCATCTGGTCCCTTACGTAGTTGTAAAGGACGGCCTCCTTTTCGAACCCCAGCTTCTTGAAGGCCGCCAGCGCGCCCGCCTGCGTCGCCATGACCTCAGCCACCAGGAACTCGATCCCTGCTTGCTTCGCCACGGTGCTCAGTTCCTCGAGCAGCAGGCTCCCGAGGCCCCTCCCGCGGTAGTCCTTGTCAACGACGACCCGCACCTTCCCTACATGGCTGGTCCACCCCCCTTTCCGCCGGTGCAGGGTGGCATCGCCGACGATATTATCCCCGACCTCCGCCACGAGCGGAAAGACTTTTTCGTAGTCGAGGTCCCGCGCCCAGGCGTCGATCACATCCCGTCGGGACACATCCTCCCGCAGGAAGAGGCGGTCCTCCCGGGGGACGCGGGCAAAGAAGGTGTGAAGCTTGTCCGCATCCTCCTTGACCATCGGCCGGAGCGTGATGGTGGTTCCGGTCTGCAGCCGTGCGGTCTTCGGATATTCGCTCACCATGGTCCACCTCCCTTGATCGCCCCACTCACACCTTGGGACCCCGAGCTCCCGGTGATGGGGAGGTCCCCGCGCGTGCACTTCCCCAGCCATTGGCATCGTCGGCTCTCCCCGGGCGCCTCACGGCGCCGGCGCCTGGACCGCGAGGACCGGGCAGGGGGCCTTCCGGATCACCGTCTCCGCCACACTCCCGAGGAGCACATGGGGCAGCCCCCGCCGCCCGTGGGTCCCCGTCACGATCAGGTCGGCCTGCTCCACCTCGGCCTCCGCGAGGATGGTCGCGGCCGGCGCCCCCACCGTCACCTTGCGGCGGGCAGCGAGACCCCGGGCCTCGACCTCCCCCTGCCTCGACGCGAGGTCTCGATCGCGGGCCGCGATCTCCGCGTCCAGCCACTCCCCGGGGAAGGGGGCCGGCAGACCGGGGCCGACGACGACCTGGGCGGCGCTGACCACGTGGAGCAGGAAGACCTCGGCCGCGAGCATGTCGGCCAGCAGGAGCGCGTAGCGCCAGGCCCCCTCCGACGTCGCGCTGAGGTCGGTCGCCCACAGGATCCGCTTTACCGCCGTGAGGGGACGGTCAGCCTGCCCCGCCCGGAGGGCGAGGACCGGGACCCGGGCGGTCCGGAGCACCGCCGCGGTGACGCTCCCCATCACGAGGTGGGCGAGACCGGAGCGCCCGTGGGTGCCCATGACGATGAGGTCGGCCCCGGCGGCGGCGGCGGCGATCTCCTGGGCCGGGTCCCCCACGGCGAGCTGCACCTCGATCGCCAGGAATCGCCGCCACTCCGCGGGAACGGCCTCCTCCAGCCAGG
>CAZRDA010000395.1:0-1864 GCA_964598715.1 uncultured bacterium
GGACATCAAGGTGCTTCGACAAAAGCCGGAAGAGGCGAACTAATACAAACGACATCAATTGTGTGACAGACGGTCCGGGCGGCGCCGGCGACAGGACCGGGACGTTGTCACTGTGATTCTGGCGTTTGTATTAGGCCGTTCGATGCCCGGCAGGGCCGGTTGGGAGGCCGACCCCAGGGGAGCGGAGGGGCGTCAGCAGGTGGGCGGGACGGTGGCGATGTACGCCCGGTAGTCGCCGGGGTACCCCACGGCGGCCTGAAGACTCCGCACAGCCTGAAGGATGGTGGTGATGCGCTCGGCGGAAAGAAGAGGGGCGACCCGCACCCGGTCGGCCACGGCCCTGGCCTTCTCCCGGGCTTCGACCGCCGCATCCTCCAGGATCTCCTCGTACCCGCTGGCAGTCCCGGTGAGGTAGTTCTCCAGGATGTGCTGGGCCACCAGCTTCCCGTGCTTGAGAGAGTCAAGGATGTTCCCCTTCCCGGTCACGGCGTTCCCGAGCGCGAAGACGCCCGGCAGCCCCTCCACCTCCCCGGTTCGCAGGTCCTTCAGCCGGTAGAGCTCCCCCGCCATGGGAAGCTCGGCGACCGGCTCCGGGATGCTCCCGATGCTGCTGACGGTGAGGGGCGCCCGGACCGGCGCCTCCGATCCCGGCACTGTCGTCACCGCCCGACCCTTGATTTCTGTTCGGGCGAAGGTGAGCCCGGCGAGCCGGTCCCCCTCGGCCAGGAGGCCCACTGGCAGCGAGCGCTCCTGAAACCGGAAGAGATATCGCTCCTGGAAATTCTGGAGGAGTTTCCGCCTGGTCTGCCGGTTCCGCTCCAGTTGCTGGGGCGTGGCGTTCTCCGGGGGGTCGGCGACGGGCATGTCCTCGACCGTCCGCCGGTAGAAGAGGGTGCAGCCCTTGACGCCCAGGGCCTCCAGGCTGAGGCCCCGCTGCTCCAGGGCCCGCTTCAGGCCGCCATGTTCGAGCGTCACCGGATCCGCCGGCATCCCGCGGGCCTTGAGCGCACGGGTCACGGCCTCGAGCATCATGATCTTCACCACGTCCAGCGACGCCAGCCCGCCCCCCACCACGATCCCGCCGTCGGCGAACTCCACGGCCGGGCCCCGGTAGTCCGGGTCGTCGTAGTGGTTGAACCAGTATACGAAGGGGTTCTGGTAGTAGAAGCCCCGGCCCACGTAGGCGTCAATGCCATCTAGGGCGAGGGGCCGGTCCCGCCAGGCGCCGTTGGCGAGCACGATCGCGCTAGGCTTCAAGGCCAGCAGGTCCGTGAGAGCGATCTCCTGGCCCAGCCTGGTCCGGGGGACAAACTGGACCAGAGGGTGGGCCAGTTTTCCGTCAATCTTGGCGTACTCCTGGGCCCGCAGCTTGCCGTGCCAGCGGGGGAGGCCGTCCTCGATCTTGCCGTAGGGGCGGGGGTTCTGCTCCAGAACCACGCAGCGGATCCCCCGCGCCGCGAACTGGGCGACCGCCTCGGCGCCCGCGACCGCTCCTCCCACCACTACGACCAGATGTCCCGGCTGGATCGCTTCCTGCTCGCCCACGGTTCCTCCTCGTTCCGGCCCGCCTTCCTGGCTCGTTTTCCACTCATACCACCCCGCCGCAACCGCGCTCAACGCCCTTCCCGCGCAGTAGGGGTGCTACTCCGCCCCGGCCTCGGCCGAGAAGGCGACCGGGCCGAGGGCTTCCCCCGTGGCCTCCAGCACGAGCCGCGGCCAGGCCAGGCGGTCGGCCGGCGCGAAGAGCCGCTCCCGCAGGAAGGCTCCCGCGGCCGAGTTCAGGGCGAGGCGGCCGCCGGGCACCTGCGCCCGGATCGTCCGGTGGAGTTGGCTCGCAAAGAGTTCTCCCAGCAGGTAGTTGTGA
>CAZRDA010000396.1:0-1862 GCA_964598715.1 uncultured bacterium
CCGGGCATGGTCCTCGTGGGCGATCGGTGCCCCGAAGAGAGCCATGATCCCGTCCCCGGTGAACTGGTTCACGGTCCCCTCCCAGCGATGGACGGCATCGAGCATGAGCTGGAAGGCGCCGTCCATGACCGCGTGGAACTCTTCAGGGTCCAGGGCGCCGGCCAGTTCGGTGGAACCCTGGACATCAACGAAGAGGACGGTGACTTCCTTGCGCTCGCCCCTGAGCGCGCGGCCCTCGGTCAGGATCCGCTTGGCCAGGTGATGGGGGGTATAGGCGGCGGGGGCGCGGGAGTCGGGGGTCCGCTGGGGGGGAGGTGCGCTGAGCGCCGTTCCGCAGCCGTCGCAGAACCGGGCGCCGGGCCGTGTCCGCTGACCGCAGGAGGGACACCGGGACTCGGACTCGACCGGGCGGCCGCACGCCTCACAGAATCGGGCGCCCTCCCGATTATCGTGGCCGCACCCCGGGCAGTGCATGCCGCCGCTCGCTCCTGGGGAATGCCGGGCCGCCTGCGCAGTTCGCGGCGGTTGCGTGCGGTCTTCCCCGCGCTCTACTCCTCCTGGAGGCCTGCGTTCACGGACTGGGTGAAAACCATGTTCATGGCCCAGTAGGCCGAGAAGCCAATGATCTCTTGGACTTCCTCCTTGGAAAACCCGTGCTCGGCCATCTCCCGGAAGTCCTTCGGCCGCAGATCGGCCGACTCGGTCGCGATCTTGAGGGCGTAGCGCACGAAGAGGCGATCACGTTCCTTGAGGGGAAGGGCCCCGGGGTCGGCGCAGATCGTGTCCAGCATCGCCTCGTCAAACCCGAGCCGGTTCAGTTGGGAGCGGGCGCCGGTGAAGCAGCCCTGGCACCGCTTGGCGTGGGCGATGAGCATGACCGCAAGGTTCCGCGCCTCCCAGGGGAACCGGGACTGGTAGCTCAAATTGTGAAATGCCGTGAACCGCCCCTCGATGATCTTTGGGGACAGACCGAAGACCTTCCAGGTGCGCGGAAGCGATTCGAGCCCCAACAGGCGCCGGTATTCCTCCAGCGTCTGTCGAACCTCTGGCGAGAGTTCCTCGTCGGCGGGGAGAGGGAAGAAGGCCATCGCATCCCCTCTTGCTTGCTCACTCCTCCGCGAGCCCGGCCATCCCGGATTGGGTGAAGACCATCGTCAGGGTCCAGAACGCGGCGAACGCGATGATCTCCTGGATGTCCTCCTTGGAGAGCCCGTGGGCAGCCATCTCCTGGAGGTCCTTGGGATGGAGGTTGGCCGAATCGGTTGCGACCTTCAGGGCGTAGCGCACGAAGAGCCGGTCCAGTTCCTTCAGCGGGAGACCTTCCGGATTGGCGCAGATCCCGTCCAGGGTGGTCCGGTCGAAGCCGAGCTTATCCAGGTTCAACCGGGAGGTCTCGAAGCAGCCCTCGCATCGCTTGGCGTGGGCGATGAGCATGACCGCCAGGTTCCGCGCCTCCCAGGGGAACTTCGACGGGAAGCCGAGATTCTGGAAAGCCTTCCACCTCGCCTCGACGATCTTGGGGTTCCGGCCGAAGATCTTGAACGTGCGAGGCATCTGCTCCGTCCCGAGGAGGCGCCGGGATTCCTCCAGCATCCGTCGGACCTCGGGAGACAGTTCCTCGTCCGCGGGGATATCAAAAAACGCCATGGCGTCAGCCCCTCTGATTTGCCGGTCGCCTTGGAGGAAACAAAAGGGGAATTTTTCTCACCCGACGGTACCACGGACCAGCGGAGCGCCGCAATCCGGAGAACCGGTAGGCCATGTGGCCCAGGAGTTCTTCCATCCTCAGAGTCCCCCGAAGAGGGTCCCGATCGGCAGGCGGAGGTTGAGCGCGCGGCCGAAGAGGAGGTACAGGCCGGCGG
>CAZRDA010000397.1:0-1858 GCA_964598715.1 uncultured bacterium
TGCTGATCGATCTCGAGTTCATCCGGGACTGCGCCGTCAATGCCTTCCTGTTTCTGGAAGCACGGGCCGGTACCAGATGGCTGAATGCCATCTGGGGAGTTCCAGGCGGGGGGGGGATCGCCCGCATCCTTGAATTCAGCAACTTCGGCACACCACTAGCCCGCTGGTTCTTGCAGGTGGACCCGGCCGCACCGGGCCTGCACCCCCGCTATCGCTTGAGCGCTCGCGTCATGCAGTGGGGGAGTTTGCTCGCGGGAGCCCCGCTGCGCCGCCCCTTGTACGTCCCGCTCGATTATCCGCTCCCTATCGCCCATTGGATGGCGGAGGTCATCCGGGCCAGAGGCAGCCCCCACCTCCATACCTACCCCAGCTCCGCTGTGCGCCTCTGCCAGGCCGCGCTCGACGCCGGCGTCGATCTTCACGGGGCTCATTTCACGCTGGTCGGCGAACCCATCACGGGGACCCGCTTGGCCGTGATCCGCCAAAGCGGCGCGATGGCGTTGCCGCGTTATGCGACCATCGAATGCGGTCCAGTTGGCCTGGGGTGCCTTGCGCCCGAGACCCCAGACGACACCCACCTGCTCCACGACCTCCACGCCCTGATCCAGCCCGGCCAGGACGGGGGGCCCCACGGGCTCCCTTCTCTCGCCCTCTTCATCTCCTCGGTGCGACCGACGGCCCCCTTTATCCTGCTCAACGTCTCGATGGGCGATCAGGCCGTGATGACACAGCGGGCGTGCGGCTGCCCCCTGGAACGGCTTGGCTGGACCACTCATCTGCACACGATCCGCAGCTATGAAAAGCTCACCAGCGGAGGGATGACCTTTCTTGATAGCGATGTGATCCGCGTGCTCGAAGAGATTCTGCCGGCCCGCTTCGGGGGCGCCCCGACCGACTACCAGCTCGTCGAAGACGAGGCCGACGACGGATCGCCCCGCCTTCGGTTGCTCGTGGATCCGGGGGTTGGCCCGCTCGATCCCACCAAGGTAGCCGATGTGTTCCTTGCGGCGATCGGCGCCGGGACCGGAGCAGAACGGGTCATGGGGTTCCTGTGGCGCGACGCGGGGCTGCTCCGCGTGGAGCGCCTGGCGCCTCGGACCACGGCGTCAGGCAAGATCCTCCACCTGCACCTCGAACGTACGCCTCCGGCGAGATCAGCGGCCCGCCCTGATGCCTGATCGCCCATTCCTCCGGCTTCCCCGGCCTCCGGCACGCCCGAGGAAGACTGGACGATGGAGCGACGGTTGCCACGAAGCGCAGAGAGCCCCCGCGGGGAATTTTGATGGGCTGCCCGTTGGTGCTATAGTGTCCCCGCAGCTCGGTCAGCAGGGGGGCGAGTGAAGAGGGTTCGAGCGTTTACCATCGGCTCCTGGACGCCAAGAGAACACTGGGCCTCAGGAGGCTGCTCTGGGTTGCCCCTCAGTGGCTGCTTCGACAAGAGTATCTCGTGTTCGTCAGGGATCTCCGCTTGCCTCTGCCTGAGGTTCCCGCGCGCGAGTCTCTCCGATGGACTGGTTTTACGGAAGCCCAGATTGATCAGCTCCTCGCTTTCAATCCCGCACTGTCCGAGGTTGAAATCCGGCGTCGGTTGAAAGGAGGTCAAGAATGCCTCCTCTGCTGGATGGGGGAATCGCTGGTGCACTACAGATGGTATGCACCAGCATCGCCCTACCTTCCCTACCTTGGGAAAACACTTCGCTTATCGCAAGGAGATATTAACGGCACGGATGCATGGACGCATCCCGCGTTTCGAGGCCGGGGCATCACCGCGGCCTCTACCATTGTGGTTCTCCATCGAGCGAGGGATTTGGGCCTTTCCCGCTTTATCACCATCGCGGCGTGGTGGAACGCTCCTGCC
>CAZRDA010000398.1:0-1851 GCA_964598715.1 uncultured bacterium
GCACGATCCCCCGGCAGATTTTCACCCCGAGGTGCTTCTGGAAGATGCCGCGGTACACAACCTCAACCGAGTAGGTACCCATGATCCCTCCTGGGCGGAACGTCCGCCGCTACGCGCGGAGCGCGCCGCTGGCGATCTCCCGCGACGGCGAGAAGAGGTTCTCCTCGATCCCCTCGATGTGCTCCCGCATCAGCCGCTCCCCCTCTGCCGGGTCCCCCTTCTTGAGGGCCTCCAGGATCTCCCGGTGCTTCAGCAGGGAGAGGCGGGGGCGGTTCTCGGTATGCAGGGATTTCTCGCGGCTCTGGTGCAAGAGGTCTACGATGGCGTTGACCAGCCGGAGGAGGACCGGATTGCGGGCGGCTTCGGCGATGGCGAAGTGGAAGGCCGAGTCCGCCTCGACGCCCGAGCCTCCCGCGGCGATCTCCCGCTCCTGGTCGGCCAGGATGGCGTCCATCCGTTCCAGGTCCCTCGAGGTGGCCCGTTCCGCCGCTAGGGCGGCGAGTTGCGGCTCGATGATCCGGCGGGTCTCGAACAGTTCCACCTGACTGCGCTTCTCGCGGAAGAGGGCAGAGGCCAACGGCTGAACGAGGGACTCGATGGATGGGGCGGAGATGAAGGTGCCGTCCCCGGGGCGGGACTGGACCAACCCGATGGACTCCAGGGCGCGGATCGCCTCCCGCACGGAGGTGCGGCTCACCTTGAAGGTCTCGGAGAGTTCCCGCTCGGAAGGAAGCTGGTCCCCCGACTTGAGCCGCCCCTGGCCGATGAGATCGGAGATTTGGGAGACGATATCCTGGTAAACCCGGGTCTTCTTGACGGCGCGCAATGCCGGTGCCTGGGTGTGTTTGATAGTGGCCCCCTCTGGGATAGCGACGCGAGCCTTCGTCTCGTTGATCCTGGTCATTCCGGTGTGAAGGTCTAGTGGTCTGACCTGTGGGCTGAACTTTACAGACTGCCCTCCCCCCTGTCAAGGGAAAAGTTCCCAGAAACCATCGGCAGCCCATCCTTTAGAATAAAATACTTATGGCCATAACCTGGCGCATTTCGGCTGGGTTGCCAACTGAGCCCGTGCGCCAAGGAAACCCTTTCCCTTCATTCGCCCGAATGGCGTCCCCGTTTGGAGCCTCTCGGCTTTCACGCTTGACCGCTCTGCCACGACCCGGATACGTTAGGGCACTTTCCCCAAGCCACCCATCCTTCCACCGACGGACCTACTCAGGATGGACTCCGCCGACCTTGGGGTGCGCCTCAGAAGGCGTGCGGCCCCGGTGACCTCCCCCGAAGGAGAGACCCATGACGACGCACCTGCCCGGCTGGCCGCTCGCCCTCTTTCGGATCGCCTTCGGGTTCCTGTACCTGGACATGGCTTGGCAGAAGGCCCCCTGGGTGGTGAGTGAGGGGCACCGGTTCGGCTGGCTCTACGGATACATCCAGAAAGAGATCGCCCACCCCACCTTCGGGTGGTATAAGGCCCTTCTGGCGAACGTCGTACTCCCGAACTTCACCTTCTTCGGCACCCTGACGTTCCTGACCGAGGTCGCCCTGGGGGTGAGCCTGCTCCTCGGGCTCTTCACTAGGCTCGGTGGCCTCGGCGGCTTCTTCTGGCAGGTCAACATCGCGCTGGGGTCCTACAGTGTCCCCGGCGAATGGTTCTGGATCTGGCCCCTGCTCACCCTCCCCCAGTTCTGCTTCGCCTTCAGCGGGGCCGGGCGCGTCTGGGGCCTCGATGCCTGGCTGGAGCCGGCCCTCCGCCGCCACGAGCCTGCCACCCCCGCCTGGGCGCGCCTGCTCCGGTACGCCGTCTGAGGGCCGAGGGGGAGGCACCGTGGGCGGGCGGTGGGGCATCCGGAT
>CAZRDA010000399.1:0-1839 GCA_964598715.1 uncultured bacterium
CCCCACTCGCGGCCGGGCGTCGTCACCCGCTCAGCCCCTCCCGCAATGCGCTGCAGTGTGGCAGGAGGCCGAGGGGGTCCCACTCGGCCCGGCCGCTCGGGGGCCGCGCCCGGCGCCACCCGCGGCTCGGCTGCAATCCTCGGTGCAATTCGTTGGCCCGGCACTAGCCCACCTGGATCGGGTTCTCCAGATCGTCCTCCCACTCGTACCAGGAGCCGGCGAAGTTCGTCGCGTCCGGGAACCCGGCCATCTTCAGGGCCATGAGGCCGACCGAGGCGGAAACGCCGGCGTTGCAGTAGGTGATGATCCTCCGGTCCGGGGACAGGCCGGCTCCCTCGTAGAGGGCCCGCAGGGCCGCCGGGTCCTTGAAGGTTCGATGCTCCCCCTCGACCAGTGTGTTCGCCGGGACGTTCACCGCCCCCGGGATCCGCCCCTTCCGGTTCCCGCGCCCCACCTCCCCCCGGTACTCGCGCGGGCTCCGGCAGTCCACGAGGCCCACCGTCGGGTCGCCAAGCGCCTCCAGAACCTCCTTCGCGGTGGCCCGCCACTCGGGGCGGACCCGCACCGTGAAGGTGACCGGCCGGTGGGCCGGGAGGGCCGTCGTCACCGGGCGCCCCTCGGCCACCCACTTGGGGAAGCCGCCGTTCAGCACCTTCACCGCCGGGTGCCCGTAGTAGTTCAGCACCCACCAGAGGCGAGGGGCGATGTGGGCGTTGTGGTCGTAGGCGATCACCGTGTGGTCGTCGCCGATGCCGAGGCGGCCGAGGAGGGCGGCGAGGGCGTCGGGTTTCGCCACCGTCATCTGGATCGGGGCGCCGGGGTCCAGCAGGTCGGCCAGCCAGTCGAGGTAGACGGCGCCGGGGATGTGGCCCGCCAGGTAGTCGTCCCGCTTGGACCCGTACCAGGGCTTCGGGGCGTCCACGGGGCGGATCGTCCCCCGGACGTCCACGATCCGGATGGCGGGGTCCTCCAGCTGGGCGGCCAGCCAGTCGGTTTCAACCAGCGGCCAGTCGCGCCGGTGCTCCGTCATGGGGGCTCCTCCCTCAGCGGGCCAGGCCGGGGCTAGACCGGCCAGGTCTCCATGTAGTAGGCCATCTCCCAGAAGGCGTACTCGTAGCGGCTGCTCGCCAGGAACGCTCCGCGGAGGCGCTCCCGCTCGAGGGGTCCGGCCTCCGCGGCCGCCTCATCGAGGAGGCCCCGCCACGCCGCCACACTCTCCCGGAGGAAGCCCTCCCGGTAGAAGGCGGCCCACTCCCCGTAGACCGGGTGGGAGACCGCCGGGAGGCGGCGGCCGATCTCGTCGTAGGTCCAGGGGCACGGGAGTAGGGCGGCGATCGCCTCCCCCGGGCTCCCCAGGGCAGCCGCGGTCAGCATGTGATTCATGTAGGCCCGGTTGGTCGGGGCGATGGGGGCGGCCGCCACCGCTTCCTCGGTGAGGCCGGCGAGGTCGAAGAGCTTGCGGTGCAGCGGCTTCTCCACGGGCTTCACGAGGCGCGGGCTGAGCCGCTCCAGGTCGGGCGTGGCGCGGGCGCGGCCCAGGAGCAGCCCCACGGTCCGGGCGAAGGCGTCCAGGTAGTGCCAGTCCTGCGCGAGGAAGAAGCGGAACTTCTCGATGGGGAGGGTCCCGGCCTGGAGTTCCCGGAGGAACGGGTGTCGCTGAATGGCTTCCCAGATAGGCCGCGCCTCGGTGCACAGAGTGTCACTGAAGGCCATCCCGCCTCCCCGGCGGCGTCCGCGCCCCGTCCGCCCGCCTAGTGTAGCGCATTCCCGCGTGCGCCGCAGCCTCCGCGTGAAGCGGCGGCCGTTGCCTCCCGCCCGTCCCCGGCGTACAATCCAATC
>CAZRDA010000400.1:0-1831 GCA_964598715.1 uncultured bacterium
GGCGATCTGGGCCGGGCGGGCGATTAATTCCTCGCGCTTCTCCCGGATCGGGCTCACCACGGGGAGCATGTGCTGGAGGAGGACATCCTTGCAGTCCAGACACCCGAAGAGGGCCCGGGTGCAGCCCGGGATGATCGTCTGCTCCCGGACCCCGATCGGCGTGAAGACCTTGTGCAGGTCATAGACGGGGCACTTCTCGGGGTCGCCGGGGTCGCTCCGCCGCTTCCTGGCCGGGTCGGTCATCATGGGGCGGACCTTCGCGGTAACTTCCTCGGGGCGCTCCGCCAGGTAGATGCAGTTGTTCCGGCTCTTGGACATCTTCTCGCCGTCGGTGCCCCGGACCCGCGGGACCTCGGTGATCTTCGCAGCCGGCTCCGGGAAGACGGGCCTGTAGAAGTGATTGAACCGGCGAGCGATCTCCCGGGTGAGTTCAATGTGGGGGATCTGGTCCTGCCCGACGGGGACGTAGTTCGCCTTGTAAATGAGAATGTCTGCCGCCTGGAGAACCGGGTAGCCCAGGAACCCATAGGTGGAGAGGTCTTTGTTCGGGTTGGCCTCCTGCTGCTCCTTGTAGCTCGGGACCCGCTTCAGCCAGGGTTCCGGCGTGATCATGGAGAAGAGGAGGTGCAGTTCGGCGTGCTCCGGCACCCGGGACTGAACGAAGATGGTGGAGCGGTCCGGGTCCAGGCCGGCGGCCAGCATGTCCGCCGTCATCTCCCGGATGTTGGCCTGGAGATCATCCGTCTCGGCGTAATCCGTGGTGAGCGCGTGCCAGTCGGCGACGAAGAAGAAGCACTCGTAGTCCCGCTGGAGCGCGATCCAGTTCTGGAGCGCCCCCGCCAGGTTCCCCAGGTGCAGGCGACCGCTGGGGCGCATCCCGCTCAGCACACGCTCGCGCTTGCTCATAGGGTCCCTGCCTTCCGCCTCACGCGCCGCCCCTCGCCGCGCCGCTTGCTACAGGAGCAGGGCAATAATCAGGTGGATCGGGGGCGCCATGACGAGATCCACCGCCCCACTGAGAATCAGGAGCACGAGCAGAATCATCCCGTACGGCTCCATCCGGGAGTAGGCGGCTGCCTGCCGGGCCGGGAGCAGGCCGCCGACGACCCGCGAGCCGTCCAGGGGGGGGATCGGGAGGATATTGAAAATGGCCAGGATGACGTTGTAGATGACACTCCACCGGAGCATCAGCACCACCGGACTCACCAGCCAGAAGACGCCCGGGCCTACGGTAAACCCCCCGAAGGCCCGGAGGACAAGCGCGCTTGCAGCCGCCAGCGCCAGGTTGGTGAGCGGGCCGGCAAGGGCCACCCACATCAAACCCTGCCGCGGGCGAGCAAAGTAGAGGTAGTTGACCGGGACCGGCTTCGCCCAGCCGAACTGGAAGAAGAGGAGAGCGAATGTGCCCACCGGATCCAGGTGGGCGAGGGGGTTCAGGGTGAGCCGCCCCTGCGCCCGGGCCGTGGGGTCCCCGAGCGCGTTGGCGGTCCAGGCGTGGGCGTACTCGTGCACCGTCAGCGCCAGCAGGAGCGCCGGGATCATGACAGGGTACTGGTGGAGCCGGCTGCTGAACTCTTCCCACACCGACGCAAGTCCTCATGGCGCAAGGCATCGCAGGTCGCGGCCACGCTACCAGAGGGTCACCGGCGATGTCAACCCGCGGCAGGAAGGTGAGCGGCGAAGCGGCGCCGGATGAACTCTTCCTCGTCCTCCCGGCTCGTGAGCCTCCCGTCCAGCCGGCCGTAGCGCAGGGAGTCGAGGATGTCCCGGTAGATGGGACCGGGGCGGATGCCCAGGGCCTTCAGGTCGTTGCCGGTGAGCAGGGGCCGGA
>CAZRDA010000401.1:0-1824 GCA_964598715.1 uncultured bacterium
CCTGGTGGTTTCCCGCCCTCTCCCCCTCAGGGGGGCCCTCAGCGCCGAGGCCCACCTCAGCGGCCCGGTGAGGGCGCTGCGGGGGGAGGGGCAGCTCCGGCTGACCCGCCCGTTCTTCGGTCGGGAGGGCTGGGAGGGGGCGGAGCTGACCTTCGCCCTGGAGCCCCGGCTGCTCCGGGTTTCCCGCGTGCGCGCGTGGCGGGGCAGCGAGGAGGTGGTGGGGGAGGTGGCCCTCAACTTCGACGGGCGCTACCGGTTCGCCCTCACGGCGACGCCGGTCCCCCTCGGGCGCTTCTCCGCCTTTGTCGGGGTCCCCATGGAGGGGACCGGGGCCCTGATGGCGCGGGGGGAGGGGCATCTCGAGCGCCCCGCCCTGCGCGCCGAGGTGTTGCTCCAGGGGCTCGCCGTTGCCGGCGTGCCGCTCGGGACCGCCACGGCCGACCTGCGGCTGGCCGAGGGGAAGTGGCACCTGGAGGCGGGGTTTGCGAACCCCCAGGTCCGAATGGTGGCGGCCGTGGACCCGGACCCAGGCCGTCCATACCGGCTCCAGGCCCGGTTCACCGAGACCGAGCTGACCCCACTCCTGCGCCGCCTGGCCCCCGACGCGCTTCGCGCCACGACGGCTGCCGCCACCGGGAGCCTCACCCTAGAAGGGGTGGCGGAGGAGGGAGCGCCGCGCCGAGGGAGCCTGGACCTCAGCGCCCTGCGGGTCACGGTGCAGGGGGAGCCCTGGACTGCCTCCCCGCCAGTCCGGCTGCGGTATGCGGACGGGGTGCTGGAGATCGCCGAGTTGCGCCTCGGAAGGGAGGGGGGCTTCTTCACGGCGAACGGGCGACTCAGCCCGGGGAAGCGATGGGACGTGCACCTGGACGGGGTGATCCCCCTGGCCATGCTTACCCCGCTCGTTCCCGCGGCGGACCGCCTCACGGGGAGCGGGGAGGTGGCCCTGGAAGTCACCGGGCCGTGGGAGGCGCCGGCCGTCGAGGGACAGATGGACGTCCGGGACGCCTCTCTTCTGCTTCTGGGCTACCCCGAGCCGTTCGAGGGGATCGCCGGGGAGGTTCGCTTCACCAACGGGACCATCCAGTCCCGGTTGCGGGGTCGGCTCGGGGAGGGGAGGCTTACGGCCGACGCCGAGGTGCGGCGGCTGAACGGACGCTGGGCGGTCGAGTGGTCGTTCGCCCTCGCCGCTGCCGAGGCGGAACGGGTCCTGCGCGTCCAGGGGACGGAACGGGGTCGAATCTCGGGGAAGCTGAATGCCGACGGGTCGCTGAGTGCGGAGGCGGCGGGCGCGCCCCAGTTCTGGCGGAGCCTCGGCGGGCGACTGAACCTCCAGGTCCTGGGCGGCCAGGTCCGTCGGTTCCGCACGCTGGCCAAGATCCTGGGCTTCCTGAATTTGGCGGATCTCTTCGAAGTCCCCGAGGGCCCCGATCGGGCGGATCGGGCATGGCCCTACACCCAGATCACCGGCACCTTTGCCCTGGACCGGGGAGTCGCCCGGACGCAGGATCTGTTCCTGGACAGCACCAGGATAAAGGTGGCCGCCGCGGGGGGGATTGACCTTGCCGACGAGACCCTCGACCTCACGTTGGCGGTGCAGCCCCTCCAGGGGCTGGATGCGGTGTTGGCCAAGATCCCCGTCGCGGGCTACATCCTCACCGGGAAGGAGGGACGGTTCGTCACCGTCTACGTGGGCGCGAAGGGATCCATTGATGATCCGCAGATCCGCAGCGAGACCCTCACGACCCTGGCCCGGGGGCTCTCCAGCCTCTTCGAGCGGTTCCTGGGAGTCCCGGGCCAGTTCCTCCCGGCTCCCCGGTAGTC
>CAZRDA010000402.1:0-1824 GCA_964598715.1 uncultured bacterium
CGAGTTGAAAAAGGTCCGCGATCCGGGATCACCGGTGTATCCCCTGAACCTCCCGTGGACCTGTGGGACCTGTCACGGCGATCCCGAACTGGCCAAGCGGCATGGGATTCCGGTGGCGAACGCGTATCAGCTCTACATGGACTCGATCCACGGCCGGGCCCTCGCGCGAAGCGGGCTCTTGGTGGCGGCCAACTGCTCGAGCTGTCACGGGTTTCACGGCATCCGGTCCAAGGAAGATCCCGCCTCGAGGGTGCACCGGACGAACGTCCCATCCACCTGCGGCGCGTGTCACGCGGGGGCGCTGAAGGACTACGCCGAGAGCGTCCACGGCAGGGCGGTCGGGGCGGGGAAGGGCGCGGCCCCCGTCTGCGTCGACTGCCACACGGCCCATCAGATCGCCCGGGTCGAGACGGTGGCGTGGAAATTGGAAATCATCCAGGAGTGTGGCACCTGTCATGGCGAATCACTCCGGACCTACCGCGATACCTTCCACGGGCAGGTGTCGGGATTGGGGTTCGAGCGGGTGGCCCGCTGCTCGGATTGCCATGGCTCGCACCAGATTCTCCCCGCCTCGGATCCCAAGTCCTCCATCGCACCGGGGAACCGCGTCACCACGTGCCAAAAGTGTCATCCCAAGGCGAACGAGAATTTCGTCCAGTTCTCGCCCCACGCGGACCCGATGAACGAGAGCCGGAACCCGGGCCTCTACTACACCGCTCGCTTCATGAATTTCCTCATGATCGGGGTCTTTGCCTTTTTCGGATTGCACACGTCCCTGTGGCTGACCCGTTCGCTGATCGAGATGGGCAAGGCGAGGAGGCCGCGCGAGGGACCGCGCGATGATTGATCAATCTCGGCAGTACTATTTTCGCCTGAACCTCTTCCACCGGATTCTGCACGGCGTCCTGATGACGAGCTTTTTGGGGCTCGCGGCCACGGGGATGCCGCTCCGGTTCAACCAGGCGGCCTGGGCCATCGGCTTTGCGGACGCCATCGGGGGGTTTGGGGCGATCCTCTTTTTCCACAAGACCTTCGCCGTTCTGCTGACCCTCTGCTTCCTCGTCCATCTCGGGTATGTCTTTCACCTGGCCTTTGTCAGGGGAGAGATCGGGGTCTTCTGGGGGCCGACCTCGATGGTGCCGCAGCCTAAGGACTTCCTGGACCTCACCCAGCACTTCAAGTGGTTCTTCGGCACTGGCGCCAAGCCTCGCTTCGGACGCTTCAGCTACTGGGAGAAGTTCGACTACTGGGCCGTCTTCTGGGGGATGGCGATCATCGGGACCACGGGATACGTGATGTGGTTCTCGGGCTTCTTCGGACAGATCCTGCCCGGGTGGCTCTTCAACTTCGCCCTCCTGATCCACGCCGACGAAGCGCTGCTGGCCGTGTGGTTCATCTTTGCCATCCATTTCTTCAACAGCCATCTGCGGCCTGATCGATTTCCCATTGACCTCGTCATCTTTACCGGGCGAGAGAGTCTGGACGAGCTCAAGGAATCGCGCCCGGCGGAGTACGAGCGTCTCGCGGAGACCGGGGACCTCGACGCGGTCCGGGCCGATCCCCCGCCCCTCTGGCTCCGGAACTTCGGGCGGATCCTCGGGTTCAGCGCCATTGGGATCGGCTTCCTGTTGCTCGGCCTGACCCTTCTCGCCTTCTTGAGCGAGTGACGCACGGGCGGAGGAGACGACGTGAATGAACAACCAGCGAAGCGGCCCGGGCGCCGGCGCGCCCTCCTGATCGGCCTCACCACCTTGTTCGTGGTCGGCTTTGCCGTCCTCGTCGGCCTCTACAAGGTGAGCTCGAGCCCGCTGCTCTGTAGTTCCT
>CAZRDA010000403.1:0-1814 GCA_964598715.1 uncultured bacterium
CCCCGACCCCGCCGGACAACCCTTCACCGCCGAGCGGACCTACGCCGTGCGGTAATTCGCGCCGCCCCGCCCCGACAAATCCCCCCGGCCCCTCAGCTCAGTACGCCGCCACCTCCTCGGGGGCGAGGCGGGCCGGCGGGCCCTCGCGGATCATCAGGCTGAGCCCGGCCGCCACGAAGGCGAGGACCGCCGCCGAGAGGAACGCCGCGGTGTAGGAGCCGGTGGTGTCGAAGAGGCGGCCGCCGATCCAGGCGCCAGCCGCCGCCCCCACCTGGTGGCTCAGGAAGATCCAGCCGAAGAGGACCCCCACGGAGAGGCGCCCGAAGAGGTCTGCCGTCAGCGTGGAGGTGGGGGGGACGGTGGAGATATAGTTCAGGCCGAAGAGGACGGCCCACAGGTTCATGGATAGGGGGGTGTCCACGGCGATGAGGTACAGGATGGAGACCCCCCGGAAGAAGTAGAAGCAGGCCAGCGGCACCTTCTTCCCGAAGCGGTCGCAAAGGTAGCCGGAGGCCAGCGTCCCCACCACGTTCATGGCCCCCATGAGCCCGAGGGCCGCCGCCGCCGTCATCTCGCCGAGCCCCCGGTCCACGGCGTACGGCACCACGTGGGTCCCGATCATCCCGTTGCTCGTGTAGCCGCAGATGAGGAAGCCCCCGGCCAGGTACCAGAAGTCGGGGGAGCGAGCCGCCTCGCTCACCGCCGTCCGCCGCTCCAGCGCCAGGCCGGCTGCTCCCGCCCCTCCGGTGGGGCCGGGAGGCGTGGCCCCGTAGGGGCGCAGCCCCTTCTCGGCCGGGTCGTCCCGCAGAAGCCAGGCGCACACGGGAAAGATCAGGAAGATCAGGATGGCGCCCATCCAGACGAAGGAGGAGCGCCACCCCAGGGAAAGCGTCAGGCCCATGGCCAGCGGGATGAACAGGAGTTGCCCGGCGGAGGTCCCGGCCCCCGCGATCCCGATCATGAGGCCACGGCGCTGGTCGAACCAGCGGGCGGCGATGGCGGACCCGGTAACCAGCGCCGCCCCGCCCGCCCCCACCGCCGACAGGACCCCCGCCCACAGGTACAGATGCCAGAGACGCGTGACGGTGGCCGAGAGCAGCGCGCCCGCCCCGCAGAGGAGGACGCTCAGGGCCAGGACCCGCCGGGGGCCGTACCGGTCCACCAGGCGGCCGGCGAGGGGCCCGCTCGCACCGTAGATCAGAAGCGAGATGGCAGCGGCAAGGGCGATGACCCCCCGCTCCCAGCCGAAGTCCTGCTCCAGCGGCTTGATGAAAACCCCGAAGGAAGACCGGACCCCCGAGGCGGCCAACAGGGCCAGGAACGTGACCCCCGCGATGACCCAGGCGTAGTGCAGGCCCCCGCCTTGCCTTGTGGTCGGCATCGTCACATTTTCCCGGTTGGGGTTTCGGCCCAGCCCACTTCGCGCCCGCCCTACAGCGGCCAGCGCTCCATCCGGTAGGCCATCTCCCAGAAGCCGTACTCGTACCGGCTGCTCATCAGGAAGTGGCGCCGCATGCGTTCCCGCTCGACCCTCCCCGCCCCCGCCGCCAGGCGGTCGGTGAGGGCCCGGAGCCAGCGCGCCAACTTCCCGAAGTCGGCGCTGCTGTAGGTCCGGACCCAGTCCCCGTACGGGTTCGCCCTGCCTGGCCGCTGCCCCTTCGCGAGGGTGGTCCCCAGCTCCCAGTAGCCCCACTGGCAGGGGAGGAGCGTGGCGCACAACTCGGCGATGGTGCCGGAGGCCGCCACCTGCAACAGGTGCCGGGTGTAGGCGTAGGCGGTGGGGGCGGGGACGGTCCGCTCCAGGGCCGCCGTGC
>CAZRDA010000404.1:0-1807 GCA_964598715.1 uncultured bacterium
CGGGCTCAGCCTGCAGCAGGTGAAGACCCTGCGCGACCTTCGGACCGCCTTCGAGAAGGAGGCGATCCAGCGTGGAGCGGAGATCCGCCTGGCCGAGGTGGAACTGCGCGAGACCCTGGAGCAGGACCAGGTGGACCTGGCCAGGGCCGAGGCGCTGGTCAGGAAGGTCGCCGGGCTCCGGGCGGACATGCGCCTCTCCCGTCTCCGGACGGTGGAGAAGGGGAAAGCCCTTCTCACTCCGGAGCAACTGGCGAAGTTTCGGGAGGCGGGCCACCAGATGGCCCGCAGCGGGATGCGTGGGCAGGGCATGATGGGCGGCCCCGGCGGGCCGGGTGGCGGGCAGATGGGCCCGGGCATGATGCCCCCCGGTGGGCCGGGAGGAATGGGCGGGCGTCCCGGCCAGCAATAAGGGCGGTGGCATGGACTCCTCCCCTTGCGGCCCCGGGTCGCGGGGGGGCGTGTCAGGCCGCGGGGAGGCACGGGTGAGGGGACGGTGGGGCCGGGCCGGCTTGGGCCTTCTACTCCTCGGGGTTCTCCTGGTCGGTGCGGGGTCGGGTGCGGCCGAGGCGCCCCTTCCCCTCGTGGACTTGCACATCCACTACAATGCCTGGGTGGCGGCGGACCTTCCACCCGAGGCGGCAGTCAGGCGGCTCCGGGAGCACGGGGCGATCGGCGGAGTCGTCTCCAGCACGCCGACCACGAACGCCCTGCGACTTTCCGCCAAAGCGCCCGCTGTCTTCCTCCCCTTCTTCCGTCCCTACCTGACCGAGGGGCACCGGGGGAAATGGCAGCAGGACCCCGCAGTCCTCACAGAAGCCGAGGCCGGGCTGAAGGGCGGCCAGTACCGCGGCATAGGCGAGGTTCACCTGTTCGCGGCGAACGTCGGGGGCGATGCCGGGAACCCCATCCTGGCGGGCCTCCTGCGGCTGGCCCGCCGCTATCGCGTCCCCGTCCAGGTCCACGTGGACGCGGCAGAGATCCCGGTCTTGAACGCCCTCCTCACGGCCTTTCCGGAGGTCCTGGTCATCTGGGCCCACGCGGGGAGCACTGCCGAGCCGGATCAGGTAGAGGCGGTCCTGGCGGCCCACTCGAACGTCTGGGTGGAGTTCTCGGCCCGGGATCCCTACCGCTACGGCAGCATCGCTCCCCTGGTGGATGCCTCGGGCCGCCTCCTGCCCGCCTGGGCCTCCTTCGCCCTCCGCTTCCGGGACCGCCTCATGGTCGGCTCGGACACCGGTACCCACGGGGACTGGGACCGCCTCGGTGAACTGTACGCCTTCCACCGCCGCTGGCTGACCGGGCTGCCCCGCGACGTCGCGGAGGCCATCGCGTTTCGCAACGCCGCCCGCCTCCTCGGGCTGCCGCCCCCCGCGGCGGGGCCGTAGCCGAGGAGACCCGCGCCACTTGCAGGGAGGAACCCGTCCATGGGATTGACGGACGTCCTCTGGCTCTTCTTCCTCTTCTCCGCGATCCAGCCAATGATCCGGCAGAAGATCCTCCAGGCGAGCCGGCTGCGGCTCTTGACGCGCTTCGAGAAGCAGCGGGGGAGCCGCGTCATCGCCCTGATCCACCGGCAGGAGACCATGGCCTTCCTGGGTTTTCCCCTGATGCGCTTCATTGATATCCACGACTCCGAGGAGGTGCTTCGGGCCATCAGGCTCACCGACCCCGACTGCCCCATTGATCTGATCGTCCACACGCCCGGCGGCCTCGTGCTGGCGTCTGGCCAGATCGGGCAGGCGCTCCGCCGCCACCGCGGGAAGGTGACGTTGTTCGTCCCCCACTACGCCATGTCGGGCGGGACCCT
>CAZRDA010000405.1:0-1792 GCA_964598715.1 uncultured bacterium
AAGCGGGATGCGGATGCTGATACGGGGTGCGCGGGTCATTGACCCGGTGAACGGTCTGGACGGGGTGATGGACGTCCTGATCGAGGAGGGCGTCATCCGCCGCGTCGGCCCGCCGGCCGACGCCGGGAAGACACGCGGGGGAAATCCCGGCGGAAAGGCGCCGGAGGGCGCGGACCGGGTGGTCGAGGCGAAGGGCCTCGTGGTCTGTCCCGGCTTGATTGACATGCATGTCCACCTCCGGGAGCCGGGGCGGGAGGACGAGGAGACCATCGCCAGTGGGACGGCCGCCGCGGCCCGGGGGGGATTTACCGGGATCGCCTGCATGCCCAACACCGAGCCCCCCAATGACTCCGCCTCCGTGACCGAGTTCATCCTGGAGCAGGCGGCGAAACACGGACTGGTCCGGGTCCATCCCATCGGGGCCATCTCCAAGGGGCGGAAGGGGGAAGACTTGGCCGAGATCGGCGAACTGGTGGCGGCGGGGTGCGTCGGCATCTCCGATGACGGCAGCCCGGTCGCGAGCGCGGGCCTGATGCGCCGGGCCATGGAGTATGCCACCATGTTCGACATCCCGGTGATCCCTCATTGCGAGGAGTTGACCCTGAGCCAGGGCGGGGTGATGCATGAGGGGGTGGTCAGCACCCAACTCGGCCTTAAGGGGATCCCGGGGGTCGCGGAGGCGGTGGAGGTGGCCCGGGACATCCTGCTGGCCGAGTTTACGGGGGCGCGCCTGCATCTCTGTCACGTGAGCGCCGCGGAGTCGGTCCGGGCGCTCCGCGGGGCGAAGGCGAGGGGGCTGAAGGTGACCGCGGAGGTCACGCCGCATCACCTCGCCCTGACCGATCAGGCGGTCTGGGGGTTCAGCACCAACACCAAGATGAACCCGCCGCTCCGTGGGGCGGAGGACCAGGCCGCCCTGCGGGAGGCGGTGGCCGACGGCACGATTGACTGCATCGCCACCGATCATGCACCGCACGCCCTGGCGGAGAAGGAACAGGAGTTCGACGCCGCCCCCTTCGGCGTCACCGGACTCGAGACTGCGCTCGGCGTGCTCCTCACCGAGCTGTACCACGGGAAGGTCTTGACCCTACCCCAGATCGTAGAGCGGATGAGCGTCGCCCCCGCGCGAATCCTGGGCCTCAAGGGCAAGGGGAGCCTCGCGCCGGGCAGCGAGGCGGACGTGACGCTCTTTGACCCGGAGCGGGAGTGGGTGGTGGAAGCCAAACAGATGACCTCCAAGAGCAAGAACTCTCCCTTCCTCGGCTGGAAACTCAAGGGCGCCCCGGTGATGACCATCGTCGGGGGCAAGGTGGTGTGGGAGGCATGAGCCGGAAGGCGGTCCTGGCGCTGGCGGACGGCACCACCTTCGAGGGGCGCCCCTTCGGCGCCGAAGGGGAGGCCATCGGCGAGGTGGTCTTCAACACCGGGATGACCGGGTACCAGGAGATCCTCTCCGACCCCTCCTACCGCGGACAGATGGTCTGCATGACCTACCCCCACATCGGGAACACCGGCGTCACCCCGGAGGACCTGGAGGCCGTGAAGCCCGTCCTCGCCGGCTTCATCGTGAGGGAGGGCTGTTCCGCTCCCAGCAACTGGCGTCTGCGGGGGGGGCTGGAGGAATTCCTCAAGGCCCACGGCATCGTCGGCATCCAGGGGATTGACACCCGGGCGCTCACCCGGCACATCCGCGACCGCGGCGCGCAGGAGGGATGCCTCTCCACCCGGGACGAGGACCCGGCGCGCCTG
The DNA here is from genome assembly GCA_964598715.1 of uncultured bacterium. GTDB lineage: Bacteria > Methylomirabilota > Methylomirabilia > Methylomirabilales > JACPAU01 > JACPAU01. The sequence continues at coordinate 1,750 of CAZRDA010000405.1, forward strand.
GTGGAGAAGGCGCAGGCCTCCCCCGGCCTCATCGGGCGGGACC
>CAZRDA010000406.1:0-1791 GCA_964598715.1 uncultured bacterium
GCGCGGGGGGCCATCAGCGTCACCGAGCGGACCCACTTCATCGGCCGGGTCCGCAACCTGGCCCGCCGCTGTGCCGAGGCGTACCTGAAGCAGCGGGAAGCCATGGGCTATCCGCTCATGAAGGCGTGGCCCCCGCCGGGGCCGCGGCCCGCCCCTGCGGTCCGCCGGCCGGCCGGCCGCGGCCGCAAGAGGCGGTAGCGGCCACTCCGAGCCGTACCCTGATGCCCAGACCGAATCGAACCCGCGAGCAAGTACAGGAGCTCCTCCTGGAAATCGGGACGGAGGAGATCCCGTCGGTCTTCCTCCCCGATGCCCTCCGCAACCTTGCCGCGACGGCCGAGCGGCTCCTCAAGGAGCAGCGCCTCGCCTTCCGCGCGGTCCGCCCGTATGCCACCCCGCGCCGGCTGGTCCTCGTCGTGGACGGGCTGGCAACCGCCCAGGAGCCAAGCCGCCGCAAGGTGGTGGGGCCGCCCAAGGCCGTGGCCTTCGATGCCGCCGGCAAGCCCACCAAGGCCGGGGAGGGATTCGCCCGAGCCCAGGGGATCCCGGTCGCCGAGCTCAAGATCGAGCCGACCGACCGGGGCGAGTACATGGTGGCGGAGTTCGTGGACCGCCGGGCGCCGACGGTGGAGATCCTTCCCGCCCTCCTCCCGCGGCTCATCACGGGCCTCTCCTTCCCCAAGATGATGCGGTGGGGTAACGCCACCGTCCGCTTCGTCCGCCCGATCCGCTGGCTCCTCTGCGTGTACGGGGGGAAGGCGGTCTCCTTCGAGATTGACGGGGTCCGGAGCAGGGACGTGACCTACGGGCACCGGTTCCTCAGCCCCGGCCCGGCCCGGGTGCGGGACTTCGCGTCCTACCAGCGGGCGCTCGAGCGAAAACAGGTCATCGTGGACCAAAGCCGCCGCCGGGAGATGGTTCGGGACCTGGCCACCAGGGCCGCCGCGAAGGTGGGAGGGCAGGCGGTCCTCGAGGAGGACCTGGTGGAGAGCGTGACCCACCTGGTGGAGTTCCCCAACGTCGTCTGCGGCGGATTCGACCGGGAGTTTCTGGCGCTGCCCCGAGAGGTTGTCATCACCCCGATGCGCAAGCACCAGCGCTACTTCCCGGTGGTGGACAAGGCGGGGAACCTCCTCCCCCACTTCATCGCGATCTCCAACACGCGGGCGCGGGACATGGGGGTCATCCAGGCGGGCAACGAGCGGGTGCTCCGCGCCCGCCTCACCGATGCCGCCTTCTACTACAAGGAGGACCGGAAGCGGGCGCTGCCGGAGCGGGTTGCTGCCCTCAAGCAGGTCATCTTCCAGGAGAAACTGGGGACGATCTACGACAAGACGGAGCGCCTCACGGCCCTGGCCGGCGCCATGGCGGCCGCCGTCGCGCCCGATCTCACCGGGCCCACGAAGCGGGCGGCGCTCCTCTGCAAGGCGGATCTGACCACCAGCATGGTGAAGGAGTTCACCGAACTCCAGGGGGTGATGGGGCGGGAGTACGCCCGGCTGGCCGGGGAGGACGCGCGCGTCTGCCAGGCCATCGAGGAGCACTTCTGGCCCCGGTACGCCGGGGATAAGGTCCCGGCCTCGAAGGTGGGGGCCTTCGTCGCCCTCGCCGACCGCCTCGACTCCATCGTGGGCTGCTTCGGCATCGGCCTCATCCCGAGCGGCTCCGAGGACCCCTACGCCTTGCGGCGGGCCGCCTCGGGGGTCGTCCAGATCCTCTGGGAGGTGGGGCTCTCGCTGGACTGCGCCCCGCTCATCGGGACCGCGCTCCAGGCCCTGGGGCGCCGCCTCA
>CAZRDA010000407.1:0-1790 GCA_964598715.1 uncultured bacterium
CCTCCAGGGCGGCGTCCCGGACCGCCCCCGGCGGGACCGAGATGACCGTGGCCTCCGCCGGATGCTCGGCGAGGGCGGCCGCCACCGTGTTATAGACGGGGACCCCGTGGACCGCGACACCGCCCTTCCCCGGCGTGACGCCCGCCACCACCTTCGCGCCGTACTCCAGGCTGTCCTTCACGAAGGTAGCAGCCTCGCGGCCCGTGATCCCCTGGACGAGAATCCGCGTCATCTCACCAGCGAGAATAGCCATCTCCCCTGGCCCCGCCCCACGTTCTCGCGTCTCCGTGCCACGGACTCGGCACCCGTGCCTGTTGCGTGCACGGGCTAGTGCGTGCGGGGAGCACGCCCCCTTCTCAGGCGGGCGGCGAGCGTCTTCAAATCTTTCTTGCCGTTCACGAACTGGTAGATCCGACTGAAGTCGGCGTCGCCGCCGATGCGATCCATGGCGGTTTCCCAGTACTTGCGGACCGTGGTCGCCAAAGGCAGGTCCATGCCCAGCCGGTGTTCCAGGTCGGTGATGAGTTTCAAATCCTTGTAGCCGGTCTTGATCGCCGCGCCCGACTGGAAGTTGCCTGGAACGATGAAGCGGGGAAACCGGAGCTCGGTCTCGTAACTCCTGGCGTTGCTGTTCTGGAAGACGTCGAGTAACAGGGCTTCCTGGAGCCCCAGGGCCGTGCCCATCCAGAAGGCCTCGCAGGTGGCCAGGAAGAGGGTGAAGGAGAGCTGGTTCTGGAGGAGCTTGATGGTCTGCCCCTGGCCGGGGCCGCCAGCATAGACCACCTTCCGCGCGATAGCGGAGAAAAGTGGCTCGCAGTTCCGTGAGAGTTTCTGGTCTCCGCCGACCATCAGGATCAACGTGCCTTCCCGGGCGCCGGTGGCCCCGCCCGACATCGGGGCCTCGAGGAAACGCACCCGCTTCTTCGCGAGCCTGCGGTGGTTCTCCACGGCGGTGGTCGGATCGCCCGTCGTCATGTCAACCACCAGGCTTCCGGGACGGATGCCGGAGAGGATCCCCTCGGGCGAGTAGAGCACCTCGGCCAGCGCCCGGTTATCCGTGACCAGGACCAGGACGATCTTGCTCAGGGAACCGAGTTCCCCGAGGGACGGGGTGAGCCGGACGCCATTCCTCCCGGCGGCCCACTGGCGAACGCGCTCGCTCCGTTCGTGCACCGTCAGCCGGAAGCCGTTCTTCAGGAGATTCTCGGCCACCCCCCTTCCCATGTTGCCTAGGCCGACCAACCCGATGGGCGTCTCAGGGGTGATCTTCATTGCTCTCCTCTCTTCGCTCAGCGGGTCTGGGCAGCCAGACGGGCGGCCTCGTCAATCGAGACCGTCCGGTCGCAGAAGGGGACGCCGTATTTCCGGAGGATCTTCGCCCCCTCCTCCTCCCAGGAGCCCGGCACCCGGAAGACCTTGATCGCCTCCCGCGGCTCGCGCCCCGCCGCCAGGCACCCCTTGATGACCCCCCGGGCCACCAGGTCCACCCGGGTGTTGGAGACCACGTTCATGATGACGGCGAGGCGGGTGACCCCTGGCTTGCGCAGGAGGAGTTCCGTGAGCGCCTGGACCTTCCGGACGCTCGGGTTCCCGCCGATCTCGCAGTAGTTGGCCGGCCTGCCGCCGTGGCGGCGGATGGCATCGAAGGCCGTGAGGCTCGCCCCCCCGCCCCCGATGAGCAGGCCGAGGGGGCCGTCGAACTCGATCACCCGCCCGGCTACCCCCCGGTGATCCAGGGCGTCAATCCGCGCCGCATCGAGCTCGAGACGGGTGGGACGCCGACCGGATCC
>CAZRDA010000408.1:0-1783 GCA_964598715.1 uncultured bacterium
TCGTGGCCGGGGGGAGCGTGGGGCGGTTCTCGCTGGTCATCCCGGGGTGGGGCCGTCTGGGGAGCCGGGCGGTGACGAAGGTGGTCGCCCCTGCCCCGGCGGCCACCGCCGCCTGCAGCGACACCGGCTGAACCGCCTCGGGGGTGCCGGCGGGGCTGGCGACAGCGATCCGGGACGGGGAGGGCGAGGGGAAACAGAATGCACCGTGAGGGGATGGCGGTCGGCATCGTGGTGCTCGACCCGACAGCGGATGAGGAGGCGGAGATCCACCCGCTGGCTCCCCGGCGGGGGAGCCTGAACGGCCTCCGGGTCGGCTTCCTGGACAACAGTAAGGAGCGGGCGGACGAGATCCTGAAGCGCCTCCAGGAGCTGCTGACCGAGCGCTACGAGTTCGCCGAGACGATCTGGCGCCGCAAGGCCTTCTACACCAAGAAGGCTCCGGAGGAGCTCCTGCAGGAGATCGCCCGCTCCTGCGACGTGGTGGTCACTGCGGTCGGCGGGTGAGGGTCCTGCACGTCGGGCAGTGTGCTCGACGCGGTCTTGCTGGAGCGGCAGGGGGTGGTGACCGCCACGGTGGTCACCTCGATGTTCCTGGAGGCGGGGCGCCAGCACGCCAAGAACTACGGCATGCCGGAGGTCCCCCTCGTCCCCATCTCCCACCCGATCGCCAACGTCGGGCCGGAGGCGCTGCGGAAGAAGACCGAGGAGATCTTCCCCGAGGTTCTGGAAGCGCTCCTCCGGGGAGCCGCGGGGCCGAAGGCAGCCCCCGCGACGGAGCCCCTGACCTGATCGGGCGCCGGCCGGGCGCCCGGCCGGCCAGAGAAAGCGCAACGCCGCGGCGTGGGCCCCGCGGCGTTGGTGTTTTTGGGGTGGCGGCGCGCGGCGGTCAGTGGGCGGAGAGGGCGATGACCAGGATCCCCTGGTCGTGGGGCGGGCCGGCCAGCAGGACGCTCCCGCCGCTGCGCAGCTTCACCGTGGAGGTGAGCAGGCTTTCCTCCCTCGGTCCGCCCCCCCGCAGGATCTTCACCCCCACCTGCCAGAGCCCGTCCTGGACGGCAAGGGGTGTGACCTGCAGCGTCCGGCCGCCCGGGAGGGGGGCGCGCCAGACCTCCTTGAGCGCGGCCCGGCCGCTTACGCGCGTGAGGAGCTGATAGCGGGAGTAGCGGAAGATCTTCTGGAGTTCCCCCGCGATCCCCTCGATCGCCTTGTCCACCCCCTGCCCCTGGTTGGAGGCGAGGATGACATGGGCCTGGAGCGTGAGGGGGCTCTGGGCATCACTGGCCGGGGCCAGGGCGGCGAATCCCGCGGCCAGGAGGCCGGCGATGAGGGGCCGCGATCCCGCGCGTCCCCCGACTGGTCTACGTGGTGCCGGCGTCGGGTTGGCGCGGGCCATCGGGTATCTCCATCGGCTCACCCTCGAACACCCAGATGACGGGGACGGGGCTCTCGGGGGAGGCGTAGAGCATGACAGTGGCTCCCCCGCCTCCCTCCAGGGTCTCCACGACGGCGGGCGGCCCGGCCGCCAGGGAGGGGGGCGGGAGCGCGGCCGGTTCGGGGGAGGGGGTAACCCGCTCGCGCGTCTGAAGCAGCGTGAGCCCCGCGATCAGGACGAGCGCCGCCGCCGTCCAGACGAGAGACCGCGGCCACGCGAGCCAGGCCGGCAGCGTCCAGCGCCGGCGAACCGGGACACCCACCGGCGCCTCGGCCTGGACGCGCTCCCGGACCGCCCGCCAGACGACCTCCGGGTCGGGGGCAGGCTCGGCGGCCACGGCCTCGCGCAGGA
>CAZRDA010000409.1:0-1781 GCA_964598715.1 uncultured bacterium
TCATGATGATGTTCTTCGGCGCCACCTCGTCCCGCAACTCGGCGGGGAGCCGCTGGCGGCGCCAGCGGTTGCGCAGGGCGATGGCCACGGCCCGCTTCGCCTCGCGCTGGCCGATGACGTACTTGTCCAGTTCCGCCACGATCTGGTGGGGCGTGAGGGAGTCCATCACAGCTCTTCCACCGTGATGTGGCTGTTCGTGTGGACGCAGAGGGAGGCGGCGATCCGCATGGCCTCCTCGGTGATCGTCCGCGCGTCCAGGTCCGTGAACTTCACGAGCGCCCGCGCCGCGGCGGCCGCATAGGGGCCCCCCGACCCGATGGCGATGATCCCGTCATCCGGCTCGATGATGTCCCCGGTCCCCGAGAGGAGGAGGGAGTGCTCCTTGTCCACCACGGCGAGAAGCGCCTCCAGGCGGCGCAGCGCCCGGTCGGTCCGCCAGTCCTTCGCCAGCTCCACCGCCGCCCGGGGGAGGTTCCCCCGGTACTCCTCCAGCTTCGCCTCGAATCTGGTGAAGAGGGCGAAGGCGTCCGCGGCCGCCCCGGCGAACCCGGCCAGGACCTGGTCGTGGTGGAGGCGGCGGACCTTCCTCGCCGTGTGCTTCATGATCGTGTCGCCAAAGGAGACCTGGCCGTCGCCGGCCACGCAGACCTTCCCCCGGTGCCTGACCGAAAGGATGGTGGTGCCGCGCCACCGCGCCTGTTCCTGTCCCATGAGCGGGTCATGCCTTCGGGTGGGCCCGATCGTAGACCTCCATGAGCCGGTCCAGGTGGAGGTGGGTATAGCGCTGGGTCGTGGAGAGCCGGGCGTGGCCCAGCATCTCCTGGATGGACCGGAGATCGGCCCCGGCGTCCAGCAGGTGCGTGGCGAAGGAGTGCCGCAGGCCGTGCGGGGTGATCCTGCCGTGCAACCCTGCCCGCGCCAGTCCCACCGCGAGCCGGCGGGCGACGCCCCGGGGCGTGAGCCGCCCCCCGGCCCGGTTCAGGAAGAGGGCCGCACGCTTGCCCCCGCTCCGCACGGCGAGCGCATCCCGCCGGGCGAGGTAGGCCTTGAGGGCAGCCACCGCCCGGGCCCCCAGCGGCACGACCCGCTCCCGCCGCCCCTTCCCCAGGACCCGGACCAGCCCCTCCTCCAGGTAGAGGTCCTGGAGGTCCAGCCCGGTCAGTTCCCCCACCCGGAGCCCGGAGGAGTAGGCCACTTCGAAAAGAGCATAGTCCCGAAGCGCCCCAGGCGCTGCCCCGGGGGGCGCGGCCAGAAGTTGCGCCGCCTCGTCCACCGTCAGGTACCGGGGGAGGCGCCCCGGGGCGCGGGGGGTCGGGACGACCCGGGCCGGGTTGGCCTTGATGAGGCCCTCCCGGCACCAGAACTGGAAGAGACCCCGCACTGCTGCCGTCTTCCTGGCCACCGTCGCGCGGGCGTCCCCGGCCTTCAGGCGCCAGGCGACGAAGGCCCGGATGGCCAGGGGGTCCACCGCCCCGAGCCGCACGGACGACCCGGCCCGCTCCTCGAGGAAGGCAGCAAACTGGCGCAGGTCGGTCGCGTAGGCCCGGCAGGTGTGGGGCGAAACCCCCTGCATTTGCAGGGCTTCCAGGTACGCCGCTATCCGCGCCCGCACGGCGCCTCCCGGCGCTCCCCGCGCCTAAATGGCGAAGAGGGGGCGGCACAGGCCATCCCCCTCGGCCCACACAATACGCGGAGTCCCGGCACTCGTCAACTCAAGAATCGCTGCTGTGGGGAGTACATGATCTGTCCGCTCCCGAGAGCAAGTGAAGTGTCCGCTTTTC
>CAZRDA010000410.1:0-1771 GCA_964598715.1 uncultured bacterium
ATCTTCTGGCCCTCCTTGGCGCTGATTCAGAACTTCCCGAACACGCCCTCCCAGACACCCTGCGTTATGGTGGTCAAGAGCAGCGTTGCCGCCGCCAGGCCAACCGAAGCCCCGAGTCCTACCAGGAATGGTCGCAGCCCAACGACGCGGAGATCCGACACGCGCAGGCTCAAACCGATTCCTGCGAGAGCCGCCAGAATCAGCACCCTGGAGCCGTGAATCAAGGCTGACCGTACATTCGCTGGAAACACCCCAAGGGTGTTCAGCAGGGCCATGGCGAGGAACCCGAGCACGAACAGCGGAATGCTCTTCACCACCGCAGCCTGCCACCGCACACTGCGTTGGTGCCTTGCCATGCCCACACCCACGCCGACCAGAATTGGCGCCATCAGGGCGTTCCGCGTCAACTTGACGACCGTCGCGACCGCGGCGGCCGAGTCCCCATAGGCGAGGCCGGCTGCGAGGACCTGCGAGGTATCGTTGATCGCCGCGCCAGCCCATACCCCATAGTGCCACGGCGCCAGCCCCAGGGCATGCCCGAGGAACGGGAAGGTGAACACCGCGAGCGTCCCAAATATGGTGATGGTCCAGACGGCGAATGCGACCTCCCGCTCGTCGGCCTCGATGAGCGGCGCGGTCGCGATGATGGCCGAGTTCCCACACACCGCGGTGCCGACCGCGAGCAGGATCGTCAGGCGCAGCGGCACGGCCATCCATCGCCCGAGCCCCGCAACAACCAGTGCCGCCACCGGCATCGTGCAGAGCAGGAGGGCGAACGCAGCCACCCCGCCCTGCACGATATCGCCGAAGGCCAGTCGCGCCCCCATGAGAACGATGGCCAGTCGCAGCCCCGTTCGGCTCATCCAGTCAAGCCCGGGCTTGGTGGCTGCTGGCGTGCCCACCAGATTCCCGACGAGGACCCCGACCAGCACGGCGAGCAGCGCCTCTCCGAAGTACTCCGGCAGCACCGGTCGGGCCCAGATGATCGCCCCTGTCAGTGCCGCGCAGAGGGCCATACCGGGAAGCGGCTCGAGGAGTCGTGATGACATCAGGTGGCAGTGGTCGCGGCCGCGGAGGAAGAGGGGGTGGGGGTCACATCCAGACTGGGGGCAATCTCCAAGCGGAGCCCTTTGTGGGCCTGCCGCAGGGCGTCCTCCACTTGCTGGGGGGAGGAGCCTCTGGCAAAGATGAACCCGAGATAACTGGACCCTTCGGGCAGGGGGAGGATTTTCTGGCCCTCCTTGGCGCTGATCGTGATCTCCTCGATGCCGGGCGTCTGCAGGGCCTCCTCGAGCCCCTCGACCCGCCGGTAGATCCCGGCCTGCAGGATCGGGATCATCATCACGCCTGCCGCGAGATCCTCCCGATGGAAGGGCCCGATGTCCATGCCGAAGGCGTGGCGGATGATGAGCTCCTCCAGGGAGATGCCGGTGCCGAACCGGAGCACCCGGGAGCACAGGCCGCCGATGGAGCGCGCGGCCACCTCGAGGACCCACGGGCCCGCGCGATTCACCCGGAGCTCCGCATGGATCGGCCCGTGCACCAGGCCCAGGGCCCGGCCGGCCCGTTCGGTGGCCTGGAGGATCTGCGCCTGTACCTCCTGCCCCAGGCGGGAGGGGGTGATGTAGATGGTCTCCTCGAAGAAGGGCCCATCCAGCGGGTCCGGCTTGTCGAAGAGGGCGAGCAGGCGCAGGCGGCCGCGGTCCAGGATTCCCTCGAGGGCGACCTCCCGCCCCTCGATGAATCCCTCCACCAGGATCCAGTCGTGCGC
>CAZRDA010000411.1:0-1768 GCA_964598715.1 uncultured bacterium
CGAAGAGGAGAACCCCCGCGACCTGGAGCAGGGCGGCGAGCCCGAGGGTGACCCGGGCCGGCGGGAGAGGCAGGAGCGGCTCCGACACCATCCGGAGGAGCAGGCCCGCGTTCAACAGGAGGTACGTCCCCCAGGCGAGGGGATCCTTCGCGAGAACTTCCTTTCCCATCCCGGGCCGCCGGGGGAACATCCAGAGGCTGACCCCCATCACCATCATGAGCATGAACCCGACGAGGACCACGTGGGTGTGGACCGGGGCGAGGTCATGGGAACCGCCCTCCCCGCTCACCGCCTTCCGCAGCAGCAGCCATCCCCCGAGCCCCACACCCAGCACGAGGTAGGCGATGGCGGTCTTAATGAAAAGCCGGTGGATCCGAAACATCGCCGCCCCCGGGTCCCCGCCGCCTCACCGAGCCCCTTCCAGGCGGAGGACCTGCCAGAGCGAGACGGCCTTCTGGCCGTCCCGGTCGCCCTCGGAGCCGTCCCAGACAGCGAAGGCGACGGGGAGGGAGTGCCCGGGGAGGAATTGGATGTCCCGATCGCTCGGACTCTTCATCGGTCGGACGAAGACCACTCGCCACTTCCCTCCCTGCCAGATCCCCTTGCCTCGGACGTTCTGATCGTCGGAGGGCTGGGAGGTCAGGGTGCCAAAGCCCATGGCGTTGAGATCTTCCACCGGGGAGGAGCGGGAGGGATTGGAGAAGAGGTTCCCCGCGCCCCAGCCGGTAAGGTAAGTGGGGTCGTGGGTCGAGGTTGGCGCCTTTGCCGTCTCGGAGCTCGGCTCTCCGGGGGGGGCTGCCCGACGAAAGAGATAGGCGTCCGACGCCATCCCCGGATACCGGTCCTGGATGTCCCTGAACCGGGCAAGATCTCCCTCCCAGTCGGCCTTCCAGTGCCAGATGTTGACGAGGTCTCCCTTCTCCCCCATCGTATATGCGGGCTCAGGATGTCCCGGACCATGAAGCGTCACCCCGGCCACAGGGAACTGGATCGCTGCAGCGTCCCGGAAGTCTTCGCTTCTGATGAGCAATCGGTCGGCGATGGGATCATTCCATTCGAGGAGGAAGGCAATCTCCTGGCCGTTGTGGAGGGATTTCACACGCACCTGATCAATGGTTCTCGCCCTCGCCCAGAGGAGTCTCAGGGGAACCCGCGAGACGGGAGCGCTCGCCCAGGCCGGTGCGAGAGGATCAAGAGGAATCCTTCCCTTCGCAAACGTCGAGGTCACAACCCCCGTCTCAGCGATCACCTCCGGGGCCGCTTTCCCGGCCAGGGAGCGGACGTAATACGCAATGGCCCACCGCTCCTCCTCGGTCAGAGCCTCGTCGTAGGAGGGCATCGGTGTCCCCCCGATCCCGATCGTCAGGGTCTGGTAGATCTCCTGTACGCTCCCGCCCCCCTTCATCTTGCCCGGGACCGTGAAGTCGTAGGGGGTGATCGGGTAGCCCCACTCATCCTTCAAGGTCGCCGCCGCGGGGCCATCCCCTTTGCCCGACCGACCGTGACAGTCAAAGCAGCCGGCCTGCTCATAGAGATCCTTCCCTGTGGCAAGGATCCGGGGCGTCACCGGAGGCGGCTGGCGGACGGCGACAGACGTGCCCACAGGCTGTGCCCGAAAGGCCTCCGAGAAACTCTTCACATAGGTGACCAGGGCCCTTCGGTCTTGCTCTGGAAGCGCCGCCCATGAGGGCATAGAGGTCCCGGCGATCCCATTGGTGATCGTCTTCAAGAGGTCCTCGTCGGTCGGAAGGGTCGGGGTGCTTCTGAT
>CAZRDA010000412.1:0-1766 GCA_964598715.1 uncultured bacterium
CCCGGCCGCTCGGGGGCCCCGCCCGGCGCCACCCGCGGCTCGGCTGCCATCCTCGCCGCGATTCGTTGGCCCGGCACTAGGAGCGCGCATGCGTCGCCGCATTTACCTCGACTATAACGCCGGAGCCCCCCTGGACGGCAGGGTCCGCGCGGCCATGGAGCCGGTCCTGGGGGAGAAGCCGGGGAACGCCTCCTCCATCCACGCCTTCGGGCGGGAGGCGCGGGTCCTCCTGGAGGAGGCCCGGGCGCACCTCGGGGCGCTCCTCGGGGCCGCCGACAAGGACGAGGTGGTGTTCGTTTCGGGGGGCACCGAGGCGGACAACCTGGCGGTCCTGGGGGTGGCGCTGGCCCGGGCCGACCAGGGACGCCACGCCATCACCTCGGCGGTGGAGCACCCGGCGGTCTTGGCGGCCAGCGCGGCGCTGGAGAAGGCGGGGTTCACCGTCATGGCCCTGCGGGTGGACGGGGAGGGGAGGCTGGACCCGGTAGAGCTCCGGCGGGCGATCCGACCCGACACGGTCCTGGTCAGCCTGATGCACGCCAACAACGAGACCGGGGTCCTGTTTGACCTGCCGGCCCTCGCGGGCGTGGCCCACGCGGCGGGCGTCCCGGTCCACACCGACGCCGTCCAGAGCTTCGGGAAGGTCCCGGTGCGGGTGCCCGACCTTGGGGTGGACCTCCTCTCCCTCTCCGGCCACAAGATCGGGGGGCCGGCCGGCAGCGGCGCCCTGTACGTGCGGAGCGGCGTCCGGCTGGCGCCCCGCCTCCTGGGGGGGTCCCAGGAGCGGGAGCGGCGGGCCGGGACGGAGAATCTCGCCGCAGCGGTAGGGCTGGTGGCAGCGGCGGAGCTGGCGGTGGCGGAGCGGGAGGCGGAGGCGGCGCGCCTGTGTGCCCTGCGGGATACCCTGGAGGCACGGGTGCAGGAGCGGATCCCGGGCGTGGCGGTCAACGGCGGCGGCCCCCCCCGTCTCCCCCAGACCAGCAACCTGGCCTTTCTGGGGGTGGAGGCGGAGGAGTTGCTGGTGGCGCTGGATCTGGCCGGGTTCGCGTGCTCCGCGGGCGCGGCCTGTTCCGCGGGCGCGCTGGAGCCCTCCCACGTCCTCCAGGCCATGGGGCTCCCGCCGGAGCGGGTCCGCGGGAGCATCCGGGTGTCCCTGGGGCGCGGCACGACGGCCGGAGAGGTGGACGCGCTCGCGGAGGCCCTGCCGGCGCTGGTGGCCCGCTGCCGGGGCTGAGGCCCGCCCGGACGAGGGACGATGGAGCAGGAGAAACCGGGCACGGAGAATGTGCGGCGCCGGCTGCGGGAGATCCTGGCGCAGCACGGGAAGCTGAAGGAGCGGGACCTGCTTCGGGTCTCCGCCATCACGGGCGTGGATTACTTCACGGTGGCGCAGGTGTCGCGGGAGCTGCAGGAGGGCCCCGCCCCGGGGACGGGGAAGGAGCGCTAGCGGGGCGGGTGCGGTCGTGGCGCCGCGGGGGAGAAGGTGAAGGTCCACGCGTTTATGGTCGGACCCCTGCAGAGCAACTCCTATCTCCTCGCCGATGAGGTGACCCGGGAAGCGGCCCTCTTCGACCCTGGCATGGAAAGCGAACCGGTCGCGGACATCCTGGCCCGGGAACGCCTCACCGTGACCGCCATCGTCAACACCCACGGCCACTTCGATCACGTCTTCGGGAACGCCTACTTCAAGGCGAAGACGGGCGCCCCCCTCCTCATGCACCGGGCCGACCTGGACCTGGTGAAGCGCCTGGAGGAGCAGTCCCTCT
>CAZRDA010000413.1:0-1755 GCA_964598715.1 uncultured bacterium
AGGGCGGGACCGGCCTCGGGCTCGCCATCGCCAAGCGGATCATCGAGCTGCATGGAGGGAGCATCTGGGTGGAGTCGAGCCTGGGGCAGGGGGCCACCTTCCACTTCACGCTCCCCATCCGGATGGAGCGACGGGGGGAGGCGCACGGGTAGCCTGCGAGGGTCACGGTTTGGGAGATGCCCGGACGGTAGATATCGTTCTGTATAGCAGGGTCGGACACCCTGCGCGGGGACGGGTCTGGGCGCGGAGGCACCTCTCGGAGCTGGGCTTCGCCCTCTCTGTGTTGCTGGTCAGCAGTGGACTGGTCGTAGGTGGCGCCGGGGCGGCGGAGCGCGCCGGCCCCGTCCGCATCGGGGCGCTGACGGAGTCCTGGGGACCCACGCCGTTCATCGTGGGCCTTCGGGACGGCCTCGTGGAGCTAGGGTATCGCGAGAACGAGCAGTTCATTATCGGCGTCCGATTCACGCAGGGGGATGTTGCAGCACTTCCCGTGGCCGCTCGAGAGTTGGTTCAACAAGGGGTGGACCTCGTCTTCGCCTCAGACGAGAATGCGGCAAAAGCGGCCCAGGCGGCAGCCAACCGGATCCCGATCGTCTTTGCCGGGGTGGGTGACCCCGTGGGATTGGGACTGATCCAGAGCTTCGCCCGGCCGGGCGGCAACATCACTGGGGTCACCGGGCTGGGCCTTGAATTGGCCCCGAAGCGTTTGGAGGTCTTCCAGGAGATCATCCCGAGTTTGAGGCGGGTCCTCCTCCCCTACAATTCGACCGATTCCTATGCTGTGGCGGAGGCGAGGGTGTACCGTGAGGCCGCCCGCCGCCTCGGGATCGTACTGGTGGAGAAGCCGGTCCAAACCCAGGAAGAGGCGCAGGCGACGCTCGGCCGGTTCCGGAAGGGCGATGTGGATGGAATCCTGAAGCCCCGTGGTACCTCGTTGAACATTCCCGGTTTTATTTTGGAGGCCGCAGCCCTGCGGGGGGTCCCGACTATGTTCACTGACACGTGGTATGTGGAGCGCGGCGGACTCGCCAGTTACGGTGAGGACTCTCACGCATCGGGCCGGCAGGCGGCCCGCCTGGTGGACAAGATCCTCAAAGGGACGAACCCGGCTGGGATTCCCGTGGAGGTGAACCCGAAGCTCGAGCTTGCCATCAATCTGAAGATCGCGCGAGCTCTAGGGCTCACGATCGCGCCAGAGGTGTTGTATCGGGCTGACCGGATCTTCCGGTGAGCCGGCGGAACTTCCGGGGAGAGACTCGCCGTCGTCCGGCGGTCCAGTGGCGATGTCTTGAAGAGGAGGGGGAAAAATGGGCATGCTAGCAAAGCGAATGGTGCGGTTCTCTGTGTTGGGCCTCCTGTTGGCTGGAGTGTGGACGGGACTCGGCGCGGGCGTGGCTAGCGCGCTGGAGGTCGGGGAGCAGGCGCCGGACTTCACGCTCCCAAGCACCACGGGGGAAAAAATCAGCCTGAGCCAGTTCCGGGGGAAAAAGCTCGTCCTGATTGAGTTCTATGGCGCGGATTTCGTGCCGACGTGAATGGCGAACCTGTCGGCCAGGAAGGCCGACTACGGGAGGTTCGAGGAGCTGAATATCCAGATCCTCGGGATCGCCGCCAGCAACCCCTTCTCCCAGAGGACGCTGGCAGACTCGCTCAAGCTGCCGTACCCGCTCCTCAGCGACTTCCCGGGCCTGAAGATGATCAAGAGCTTCGGCGTGCTCTCCCCAGTGGCCGCGGAATTTGGCGGCCTCGCTGAAC
>CAZRDA010000414.1:0-1745 GCA_964598715.1 uncultured bacterium
GTTCGATCACCGAGGTGACGATGTGGTCCCCCTTGTGCTTCATCGCGTAGGCCACACCCTTGACGGCCAGGTTGTCCGACTCGGTCGCGCCGGAGGTGAAAACGATCTCCTGGGGCTTGCACCCGATGAGGGATCCGATCTGCTCCCGCGCGCGATCCACGGCCGCCTCGGCATTCCAGCCGAAGGCGTGGTTCCGGGAGGCGGCGTTGCCGAAATGCTCCCGGAAGTAGGGGAGCATGGCCTCCAAGACCTCCGGGTCCACCGGGGTCGTGGAATGGTAGTCCATGTAGATCGGCAACCGGATCGCCATTGCTTCCCGTCGCGGGCGCGCGCCCGCGGTGCCCTCTCCCCCTAGAGATTCAGCCCGTCACGGGGCGATCTTGACCCGATGCCGCCCCAGCCGGAGCCTCAGGCATGCACCGGCCGGGCCAGGCGGAGCCGGCGAGGCTACCTGAGACTAACTCCTTGACACTGCTGAGGGTCCGCCCTCCAACGAAACCGGTCAAATTATAGTTAATACCCCGCCGGGTGTCAAGGTTCCACGGTACGGAAATCTGCCGCCATCCTCGGTCAAATCTCTAGGAATTTCGGGTACTTTACGAGATTGCTGCAACCGTCTTCCGTCACCAGTACCACATCCTCGAGCCGGACCCCCCCCACCCCAGGGTAATAGAGGCCGGGCTCGACGGTGACGACATTCCCGGCCTGAAGGGTCGCCGGGACCTTGCTCACCCGGGGCGGCTCGTGGATCTCCAAGCCGAGACCGTGGCCGGTCCCGTGGAAGAATCCCTGCATCCGGCCGTCCACTTCCCCCGTCCGGTACCCCCGTGCCTCGAGGAGCCCCACGACTCGGGCGTGAACCGCCGGCCCCTCGACCCCGGCCCGGATACTTCCCAGCGCCTCCTCCTGGGCGGCCCGAACGGCGGCATACTGCTTCCGGAGTGCATCCGACGCGTGCCCCTTGAGGACCGTCCGGGTCAGGTCTCCATGATAGCGGGTCGCGACGGAGCGGGGGAAGATGTCAATGATGATCGCTTGGTCCGCCTTGAGCGGTCCGTGCCCCTCCTCGTGCGGATCGCAGGCTTGCTCTCCCCCGGCCACGATCGCGTGCCCGGCCAGGTAGTCCCGCTCGAGGAGATAGCCGGCGATCATCCGCTTGACCCGCTCGCTGGTCAGGACCTCCCCTTCCAGCACGAGCAGGCCGTCCCGGACCTCGGCAGCCCGGAGCGCCCCGATGGCCACCTCCATGGCCCCCTCGGTGGCGGCCAGGGCGTGGCTGATGGCGGCCACCTCCTCCCCAGTCTTGACCGTCCTGGCCTCATAGAAGGGGTCGGGCTTCGCCCGGACCGTCAGGCCGCGGGCCCGCAAATCATCGGCGTGGCCGAGGGGAAAGTTGGCCGGAACCTGGACGGCCGAGACCCCCCGCTGCCTGAGCAACCGCCCCGCAGCGGCCGCAAGGCCGGTCCCCTCGCCGGCCCGCCGGGCCTCCTCCTCGTAGCGGCTGAAGGGGAGGATCGTCTGAACCGCCGCCTGCTGGCGCCCCCGGTCAATCTCCAGGTCGCTCAGCAGGAGGATTTTCTCGCCTGCCACTTCCAGAAAAATGAACGGGTCCGGAGCCAGAAAGCACGTGGCGTAGTAGAGGTTCGCGTCCGCCTCGCTTGCGGCGATGATGAGGGTGGCGTCTCCGGTCGCCGGCATCCCGCCCTTTAGTGCCGGGCCAACTGACGTCGCCTCACGTCGTTCTC
>CAZRDA010000415.1:0-1742 GCA_964598715.1 uncultured bacterium
CCGGGTGGCCGTCACCACCACCTCGCCGATCTCCGGTTCACCCGGCTCCAGGGCAAGAACGGGGAACGCCGCGCCAGTGAGAGCCACGAGCAACGCCGCCATCTTCCAGGGATGCCTGACCATGAAACACCTCCTTTTGCCGCGAAGGTTGGTGCCTCGGGCCCCCGGAAAAGGTTTCCTGACTTGTGGTTCGTCGCCCCGGCCGCGCCTTCCCAACCGCGAATGCGGTCAGTGGCCTCGTCGGGCCGGGGCTCCCCACTCACAGTGGCGGGACCGTGCCGGCTTGGGCCGCCTTTGCGGCCGCACCGGCTTCCCTTTCATCCGGGGGCGAATACGCTATGGGGCGGGGGTCGCCGGGAAGACGCGGGGGCCGTACGGCCCCTCCTCCACCCGGATCGCCTCGCCGTAGATGGCGCGGAGCAGCGCCGGCTCCATCACCTCCTTCACCGCCCCGAGCCGGAGCACCTCGCCCGCGTGCAGCAGCAGGGCGCGGTGGCACAGCCCGGGAGCCACGTTGAGGTCGTGGGAGACCAGGATCACGGTGAGACCGGCCTGACGGTTCAGGGTTGCGATACAGGCGAGCACCTCCGCCTGGTGGGCCAGATCGAGATGGGCCGTCGGCTCATCCAGCAGCAACAGGCGGGGAGCCTGGGCGAGCGCGCGGGCGAGCATGACACGCTGCCGCTCGCCCCCCGAGAGGTCTGTCACCGGGGCCCGCGCCAGGTGGGTGAGGTCGGTCCGGGCCAGGGCCCCCTCCGCCGCCGCCAGGTCGGCCGGGGTCGGGAGGCCGAAGCCGCCGCCGTGGGGGTAGCGGCCCATCAGCACCACCTCCAGGACCGTGTAGGGGAAGGCGACGGCCGCCTCCTGCGGGACCAGAGCCACCGTCCGGGCCAGCTCGCGCCGCGGCCACTCCGGGAGGGGGCGCCCGAAGAGGCGGATCTCCCCAGCAGAGGGAACGAGGGTCCCGCAGAGAAGGCGCAGGAGCGTGGTCTTGCCGGCGCTGTTCGGCCCGAAGACTCCCAGCACCTCCCCGGCGTCCACCGTGAAGTCCAGGCCCTTGAGGACCGTCCCGTCCCGGTACCCGTGCAGGAGCCCCCGGACGTCGAGCGCGCTCACCTGGCCCCTCCTCGGGCACGTCGCCGGAGAAGGACGGCGAAGAACGGGGCGCCGCAAAAGGCGGTGATGACCCCGACCGGGAGTTCGGCCGGGGCGGTCACCAGGCGCGCCACCACGTCGGCTGCCATCAGGAAGATCGCGCCCATCAGGAGAGAGGCCGGCAGCAGGACCCGGTTGTCCGGGCCGAAGAGGAGGCGGGCGGCGTGCGGCACCATGAGGCCCACGAAGGCGATGGACCCGCTGACCGAGACGGCCGCCCCGGTGACGAGAGAGGCGGCCACAAAGACAGCCCGCTTGACCCGCTCCACCTCGACCCCGAGCGCCGCGGCCGCCTCCTCCCCCAGGGCGAGGACGTTCAGAGGCTGGGCCACGGCCAGCATGACAGCCGATCCCACAGCGAGAAAGGCAGCGACAGCGGCCACGGCGGCAGGGCCCCTGGGCGCCAGGTTCCCCATCAGGGAGAAGACGATCCCCTGCAACTCCACGGCGGGGACGAGGGCGCTGACCAGCATGATCGCCGACGCGAAGAAGAGGCTCACGGCCACGCCCGCCAAAAGGAGCGTCTCCACAGGAAGACGGGCGTCCACCGAGGCGAGCCGGTACACGACGAGGGCGGCGAGCAGCGC
>CAZRDA010000416.1:0-1738 GCA_964598715.1 uncultured bacterium
CCTGAATCCGCCGCTCATGTTCGGAACGGGGCACGCTGTCACCGAGCGAAGCGATGCTCCGCTACGTTCTCCTGGCTCCCACGATCACCAGCACAATGCCTCCGACCAATGCCAATCCCCCGGCAATAGGAGGCAGCGGAATGGTCTTCTCTTTCTCGACCGTGGCTTGGAGGGGACCAAGGTCAATGACCTTTTCTTTGGTCGTATAGGTGATGCCTTGGTAGGCAAATACCACGAGGCCAAGAACGATGAGCGCGATGCCGAGAATCGTTGCTGTTTTCATGGTCCTGTCCTTTCGTGTGAAGCCATCACAACATGGTTCTTCCGAACGGCGGCATGCCAGGTGCGCACTCCTGACAGGACCGTAGGAAACATAAAAGGCATCCTCGGGCTGAACGGCCCTACGAGGGACGGCCACCGCCCTGAGGGGGACCCTGAGGACGCCCCCCCTGAAGGCGACCCTACGATATGGCCCCGCGTGCGGCGCCACGGGCTACCCGGTCTTGCGGCCGCGACGCGGGAAGAAGAGCCTGGGTTCGGAGTGACGCGGCACCGCTCGGCAGACCGCACCTCCCGTCTCAGCCCCCCGCCGCGCGCGCGCCCATCTCCTTGTCCAGGATGAGCAGCGCGGACTTGTTGTCGCCGACCATCTTCAGCGTCTCCGCGAGCTGGCCGCTCATCTTCTCTTCCTCCACCTGCTCGGTCAGGAACCACTGCAGGAAGGTCTGGCTCGCGTAGTCCTTTTCCTGGACGGCGAGCGCGTACAGCCGGTTGATCTCCCCGGTCACCATCTGCTCGTGCTGGCGCACCTGTTCCAAGACGTCGAGGGGGGACTTGAAGTCCACCGGCGGCTGCTCGATCGCCCGGAGCGCGACGCGCCCGCCCCGGTCCTCGACGTACTGAGAGAACTTCATCGCATGCCCGACCTCCTCCTGGGCCTGCACCCGCATCCAGTGCGCGAAGCCGGGGAGGTTCACCGAGGTGCAATAGGCGGACATCGAGAGGTAGAGGTAGGCGGAATAGAACTCGTGCTTGAGCTGCTCGTTGAGCGCGTCCTGGATCGTCTTAGTCAGGGCCACGGGGGCCTCCAGTGCTGGGATGCGGGACTCCAACATAACCGGGCCGGCCGTAAGTGGGGGAGTGTCGCCACCCGGGGCCATGTGGGGTTCGGCCGGCTTGCCGACCGGCCCCGCGCGTGCTAGTTCTAACCCTGCCCTACTGACCTACCCACACCGGAGGCCTACCGTCATGAGACCGTAGGAAACATACAAGGCATTCTCGGGCTGAACGGTCCTACGAGGGACGGCCACCGCCCTGAGGAGGACCCTGAGGACGCCCCCCCTGAAGGCGACCCTACGATACGGCGCGGATGAAGAGGCTGTCAAGGCGCGCCGTGTGGGGGCATCCCGCTGAATCCGATCCCCGAGGGTTGCTCGAGCGAATGCGCGCCTACACCCCACCGGAGGGCGAGAAGTTGATGGGGCGACCGCATAGGTAGGGCCGCTACCCAATCCTTGGCTTGGGATCCTTCGTGGCAAATTCCACCGGAGGCGGCCGCGGGCCGAACTGCTCCACGTAGGCTCGGGTAAACTCGGCGCCGAGAAGGATGATCTGCGACGAGTAATAGACCCACACCAGGACGACGATCACCGATCCCGCCGCTCCGTAAGTAGAAGCCAAACTGCTGGTGCCCAGGTAGAGGCCGATCAGGAACTTGCCGATCGTAAACAGTCCGGCG
>CAZRDA010000417.1:0-1738 GCA_964598715.1 uncultured bacterium
TAGGCCTTCCCCCGCTTCAGGCGCTTGAGGCGCTCGGCGACGTAGGGGATCCCGCGCTCCTTCACGTCCCCGATGGGGAGGACCTCCATCCCGTGCTCTTTCTGGAAGTCGAAGTCGTTCTCCGCGTACAGCGGCCCCCGGATCCCGATGTGAATCGTCCGCCGCGGGTCAATCAGCCCCTCCTCGACTGCCCGGCGGAACGGGGTCCCGTGGAAGTATTTCCCGCCGAAGTACTGGTCCCAGGTGTCGCAGTGCGCGTCGAAGTGAATGAGGGCGACGGGGCCGTGCCGCTTCGCCACTGCCCGAAGGATGGGGAGCGAGATGGAATGATCCCCACCCACCGCCACCGGCACGACGTCCGCCGCCAGGATCCGGCCGATCTCCTCCTCGATCAGGGCGTAGGTCTTCTCGATGGAGACGGGGGCCACGTCCACGTCGCCGTAGTCTGCCACCCGCCGGGTCACGAAGGGGAGAGCCTTCACCGCCGGGTTGTAGGGCCGGATGAGGCTGGACTGGTTCCGGACCTCCCGGGGGCCGAAGCGGCTCCCCGGGCGATAGGAGGTCCCCCCGTCGAAGGGGATGCCCAGGATAGCCGTATCCATCGCCTCTAGGTCGCGGCTCTGGGGGAGGCGCATGAAGGTGGCCACCTGGGCGAAGCGGGGACTGGCGAAGGCGTCGCGCGGGCTAAAGTCCATGCACTCTCCTCGGCTCAGCAGGCGGCCGATCCCCGGTCGCCCGGTCGGCCATCGGCCGGCCGGCCGTCGGCGATGGCCTTGAGCGTTTCCTCCCGGATCAGGTCCAGGACCTCCCGCTTGAGGGCCATGAACGGCTCCGAAGTCAGGACCTCCAGGCTCCGGGGGCGGGTGAGGGGGACATCCAGGACTTTCTTGATCCGGCCCGGCCGGGCGGTCATCACATAGACCCGGTCCCCCAGGAAAATCGCCTCGTCAATGTCGTGGGTCACGAAGAGAATCGTCTTGTGGGATTCCTCCCAGATCTTGAGCAACAATTCCTGCATGATAACCCGGGTCTGGGCGTCCAGCGCCCCGAAGGGCTCGTCCATCAGGAGGATCTCCGGGTCGTTGGCCAACGCCCGGGCGATGGCCACGCGCTGCTGCATCCCCCCGGACAGTTCCTTCGGATAGACCCGCTCGAAACCGGAAAGCCCCACCAGCCTGATGAAGTGGCGGGCCACCTCCGTCCTCTCCGCAGGCGGCGCCCCCTTGATCCGGAGACCGAACTCCACGTTCCGCTGGACGGTCAGCCAGTGGAAGGGAGTGTACGCCTGGAACACCATCCCCCGGTCCGCCCCCGGCCCGGTCACGGTCCTGCCGTTCAGGGTGATCTGCCCCTCCGTGGGCCGCACCAATCCGGCGACCATCCGGAGGAGCGTGGACTTGCCGCAGCCGGAGGTCCCGACCAGGACCGCCACCTCCCGCTCCCGGACGGCGAAGGAGACCTCGTCAACCGCAAGAATCTTGTCGCCCCGGCGGGTGGTGAAGCGCATGCTGACCCGGTTGAGGGAGAGCTTGGCCCTCTCCATGTCAAACCTTCGGAGACCAGGGAAGCAGGCCGCGGTGCCCCCACTTGAAGAGGGCTTCGGTCACCAGGCCCAGCAGCCCGATGACCAGGATCCCGACGAAGATCCGATCCGTGAAGAGCCCCCGCTGGGAGTTCAAGATCAAATAGCCCAGCCCCTTGTTGGCCGCCACCAGCTCGGCCACCACCAGGTAGGTCC
>CAZRDA010000418.1:0-1738 GCA_964598715.1 uncultured bacterium
ACCCGTGAAGAATCTGCTGAAGCTGGGCGCTCGTGCGTAACTTGGGCTAGTGCCGGTCCAACGAATTGCACCGAGGATGGCAGCCGAGCCGCGGGTGGCGCCGGGCAGGGCCCCCGAGCGGCCGGGCCGAGGGGGACCCCCTCGGCCTCCTGCCGCAATTCGCGGAATTGCGGGAGGGGCTGAGCGGGTGACGCGGCCCGGCCGCGAGCGGGGCACGCCGGCGACAGGACCCGCGCCAGAACCGCCTGTCAGGAGTGGGCCGCATTCCTTAGAGCGGCACTAGTATTACTCAGTTAAGTATCTGTTGACACCGCCTCGTGGCACGTGTACCCTGGCGGCATGGATACAAAGATGCTCCGTGCCGCCGAGCACCGCCTGGAAGCGTTCCTGCGAGGCATCGTGGGACTGATGGGCCGCGCCGAACGCCAGCACTGGGCCGGGATGTATGTCCGGGGCCTCCTCCTGAACGGGGAACGGAAGTCCATCGAACCGATGGCGGCCCGCCTCCCGGGGGCCGATGTCCAGGCCCTCCGACAGTTCGTGAACCAGAGCCCCTGGGCCTGGGAGCCCGTCCAGGAGGCCCTGGCCCACACGGTGGTGGACGCCCTCCTCCCCGAGGCAGCCTACCTCGTCGACGAGACGAGCTTCCCCAAACAGGGGACCCACTCCGTCGGCGTGGCCCGGCAGTACTGCGGGGCCCTCGGGAAGACGGCGAACTGCCAGGTCGCGGTGAGCATCCACCTGGGGACGGACACCGCGTGCGTCCCCCTCACCTGGGCACTGTTCCTCCCGGAGGCCTGGATCGGGGATCCGGCCCGCCGCGCGGAGGGCGGCATCCCCGCCGCCACGGCGTCCCAGACGAAGCCGGACTTGGCGCTGGCCGGTCTCGATCGGCTCCGGACCTGGGGCTTGGCCCTCCGCCCGGTCCTCGCGGACTCGGTCTATGGCAACAGTTGGGAGTTCCGCGAGGCCCTCCACGCGCGCGGGTTCCCGTACTGCGTCCGGGTCGAGGCCACCTCGAAGGCCTGGCCCGCCGCGCCGGTCCCCCCCGCCCCGCGCCCGTCCAGGGGCAGGGGACGCCCCCGGACCCGCGTGCGGAAGGACGAGATCCCGGCCCCTGAGGCCCTGAAGGCCCTGGCGCGCGGGCAGCCCCCGACGGCGTGGCGCACGGTGACGTGGCGCGCCGGCAGCAAGGGGCCCCTCACGTCCCGGTTCGCCCGCTTCCCCGTCTGGTGCGCCCACGCGTGGGCGCGGGGCGGCCCGCTGGCCCCGCGGGAGGAAGCCTGCCTGGTGGAGTGGCCCCCCGACGCACCCGAGCCCACGAAGTACTGGCTGGCCGATCTCCGCGGCGAGGTCCTGGGCGTTCGCCGCTTCGTCCGCCTCGCCAAAGGCCGCTGGCGGATCGAGCAGGACTACCGCGAACTCAAGGACGAACTCGGGCTCGACCACTTCGAGGGCCGCTCCTACACCGGGTGGCATCACCACGTCACCCTCGTGAGCCTGGCGTATGCCTTCCTCGTGCTGGAGCGGCTCCGCACCAAAAAAAACCTCGCGGTGGACGTTGCCCCAGATCCGGCAGCGCCTCCAGCGCATGCTGCTCTCCCTCGGTGAGTGGTGCCCGTGGTGTGGATCGCCCTTGACATACGATACATCCTGACTTAACTGAGTAATACTAGCAGGATGCGGAAAAAGTCCCGCTTCCCCTCTTCCCAACGTACGCGAATCGCGTATGATGCGC
>CAZRDA010000419.1:0-1729 GCA_964598715.1 uncultured bacterium
GCCCGTGCAGTAGAGGGCCGCGGGCCCTGCCCCCACCATGATGACCAGGTGCCTCATGCCATTCTGGAGCATACCGGTCGCCCTCCCGCAGTCCCGTTACGACCCGGTCCACGCTTTTTTCTCATGCGCTCACCGCGGGCCAGCACGGAGAGGGACGCGTCTAGTAGTACCAGTCCGGCAGCAGCGCCGTCCCCAACTCCAGAACCAGGATGACAAGGTCCCGGCTGGTCCCGGACTGGTCCCGCACGAGGCCCGGGACCACCGCCACCTGCCGGAAGCCCAGCCGCTCGAAGGCCTTGCGCGCCGCCACCTCCTCAGGGGTCAGCTCGGCCACGAGCTTGTCCAGGCCCTCGGCCTGAGCCAGCAGGATGAGCTCCTCCAGCAGCCGGCTGCCCAGCCCCTTGCGGCGGTACTCGGGGTCCACCACGAGACGAACCTCCCCCACGTGGCGTAGCCAGCCGGCCCGGCGGAGGTGCAGGGTGGCGTCGGCCAGCACCTTCCCCTCCGCCTCGGCGATGAGGGGCAACACCCGGCCGGGATTGATATCGCGGCACCAGGCCTCGATGACCTCGGCGCGGGTCACGTCGTCCTTCAGGAACTTCCGGTCCTCCTCCGGGATGCGGCGGAAGAAGTCGCCGAGGGCGGCGCTGTCCGGGCTGCGGAGCGGCCGGACCGTGACGGGGGTCCCGTCCCGGAGCGTGAGAGCCTTAGGGTACGTAGAGGCCACCATTCTTCATTCTCCCGCGCGCACTCCTCGCGCCAGCGAACGCCGCGCCTCACCAGGTCGCAGAGAGCACCCGGCAGCCCGCCTCCTCGATCGCCTGGATCACTGCGTCCATGTCCCCCGCCTCCAGCCGGATGATGAGGACCGGGACCTCCGCCCCGTGGAGGGTCGCCTGGGCCGCATAGAGGCTGACGATCTCGCCGCCCTTCGCGGCGATTGCGGTGCAGACGGCCGGGAGGTTCGCCGGCGCGTCCTCCACCACCACCTGGAGCCGGGCGCTGTCCCCCCGAATCCCCAGGACTTCCACCAGGGCGGCCAGCAGGTCGGTCTCGGTGATGATCCCGGCCAGCCGATCCCCCTGGATCACCGGCAGGCACCCGATCCGGTGCTCCACGAGGAGGCGGGCCGCCTCCTCTATGGGGGTGTCGGGGGTGACGGTGATCACCTTCGCCGTCATCACCTCCCCGACCGTCAGGCGCTCCAGGAGGTAGTGCAGCTCGTGCACCTCCAGGCTCTTCATCTGCGACGGCAGCACCCGCCGGATGTCCCGGTCCGTGATGATCCCCACCAGGCGTCCCTTCTCCACCACGGGCAGGTGCCGAATCCGGTGCTCCTGCAAGAGGCGAGAGGCACCTGTGATGCGCATATCAGGCGTGACCGTCACCACCTCGCGCTGCATCCGCTGTCCGACGAGCATGGCTTGACTCCCTCCCCCGCATCCGACTCAGGCGACTTCCGCCGCCTCTTGGGCGATTCGGACCAAGTAGGTCCGGCAGCGGCGATATTTTGGGCCCAGGCAGTGGTCCCGAAACTCGGCGATGGTGACGCTCCGCAGGCGGCCGTCCTGGTACGCCAAGCAGTACCCGAGCAGCGGGTACCCGTGCGCGGCCGCGTAGCGCTGCAGGAACGGGCACTCCTGCTCCTCCATCACTCCACTCTCCGCTGCCCTACCGGAAGTGCAAACCCGTCGGGCCATGCTTCCCCCTCCCCGCCGCGGGCTAGTAC
>CAZRDA010000420.1:0-1723 GCA_964598715.1 uncultured bacterium
CGCCACGGCCTGTTCTTATGCCTCCATCGGGACCGACACCGGCGGGTCGGTCAGGATCCCGGCGGCCCTCTGCGGCGTCGTCGGCATGAAGCCGACCTACGGGCGCATCAGCCGGGCCGGGATCTTCCCCCTCTCCTGGTCACAGGACCACGCCGGCCCTCTCACGCGGACGGTGGCCGACGCGGCGATTGCCCTCCAGGCGCTCTCCGGCTTCGATTCGGCCGACCCCGCATCAAGCCGGCAGGCGGTCCCCAACTTTTCCAAGGGGCTGACGGCCGGCGTGAAGGGACTCCGCCTCGGGGTGCCGCGGGAGTTCTTCTGGGACGAGGTGGACGTGGAGGTCGCGGAGGTGGTTCGAAAGGCGATCGCCGTCCTGGCCGGGCTCGGTGCCTCGGTCCGGGAGGCGCACTGGCCGATGGCCGCCGAGGCGAGGGCTCTTTCGTTCCTGATCATGGGCGCGGAGGCCTTCAGCGTCCACGAGCGCTGGCTGAAGCAGCGGCCGGAGGAGTACGGCCCGGATGTTCGGCAGCGCCTGGCGCAGGGCGGGACGATCCTTGCCGCGGACTACCTCCGGGCCCAGCGGCTGCGACGGCAGTTCATCGGGAGCCTCGATACCGTCTTTCGGGGCTGCGACGTCCTGCTCACCCCGACGATGGCCGTCGCGGCCCCTCGCCTGGACGAGTCAACCGTCCGCTGGCCGACGCTGACCGAGAGCATGACCGCAGCCCTCACACGTCTCACCCGCCCGTTCAATCTCACCGGGACCCCGGCCCTCAGCGTCCCCTGCGGGTTCACTGCGGGAGGGCTCCCAATCGGCCTGCAGATCGCGGGGCGGGCCTTCGATGAGACCACGGTCCTGCGGGTGGGCCACGCCTACGAGCAGGCGTCGGGCTTCGCTGGTCGCCGGCCACCGGAGGCCTGATGCCCCCCGACCCCGACCAGGACACTGTCCCCGCCGTCCCCGTCCCGATCGAGGAGGTCCTGGACCTGCACCCCATCCGTCCCCGGGACATCCCCTCGGTGGTGGAGGAGTACCTGCGGGAAGCAGCCGCCCGTGGGTTCCAGGAGGTCCGCCTCATCCATGGCCGCGGCAAAGGCTTCCAGCGGGAGGTCGTGCAGCAGTTACTGGCCCGCCACCCGCAGGTTCTCCGCTTCGCCGACGCCCCACCCGAGCGGGGCGGCTGGGGCGCCACCCTCGTCTGGCTCAAGCCGACCGGCAGCAACCCGGCCCGCCCGCCAGGCTGAACGACACCACGCTTGCCTCCTGGCCAGCCGTTCTGCCATACTTTAGGCATGCCAATCACCTTCGCTGCCACCGAGTTGACGCCGGCCTACCTCAAGCTGGGTGTCGCGGAACTGGAACGCCGGGCCGAGGAAGCCCTGGCGGGTCTGGCCTCCTGCAAGGTCTGCCCCCGCGACTGCGAGGTGAACCGGCTGGCCGACGAGGCTGCCATCTGCAAGATCGGCCGGTATGCCAAGGTGGGCTCGGCCTTCCCCCACTTCGGCGAGGAGGACTGTCTCCGAGGCTGGAAGGGCTCCGGGACGATCTTCTTCTCCCTCTGTAATCTCCGCTGCGTCTTCTGCCAGAACTTCGACATCAGCCAGGCTGGGGAGGGAAGCACCGTGACGCCCGAGCGCCTGGCCGCCATGATGCTCGCCCTCCAGGATAAGGGCTGCCACAACATCAACTTCGTGACGCCGGAGCACGTGGTCCCCCAGATCC
>CAZRDA010000421.1:0-1721 GCA_964598715.1 uncultured bacterium
TCGAACCGCGAAGGCATTGACCGCCAGGGCGTCCGCCGGACGGTCCTCAGCGCCTTGACTGGGAGTCTCCCGACCGCGCCGCTCCGCCGAGGCCCAGCCAAGGGGGAAGATTCCACGAAACTGCGTCTTTGGCATGCGGGTAACGAGGAGGACGAGAGGAACGGCGCCAGGACCTGAGAAATCTCAGGGACTAATAAGATCTGCTACTACGATTGCCTCGGATCGATCTTCGCCATCACGATCGATGGACTTAAGCTGTGTCCGCTCAACATCCGGAGATAGCATGTCGGGGTTGACGCGCTAGGCTCTTCGGCGTTTGCTGCCTCGCCGGCGGCTTCCGCGCCTTCGCCCGAGGGGGAGGGGCCGCCCTCGAGAGGCTGTCCCTTCTGGTTTACACTCTGACTGCCGCATGCCTGAGAAGCGCTGATTCCTCCCGCCAGATCCTGTAGCAAACCGGATGGGCGAGCCCTAGCACGCCCGGGCCTTCGACCTCGCGTTCCAGCGTGGGTGAATCAATCGAGCGCCCGCACACGTTACACGGCCGGCCGGTGCCCCGGTGTATCGAGGAAATCCCCATAGCTGAAAACAGCCGGCGCTCAGACAACCTGGGACGGATCTGACGCCTCAGGTCATCGTCGGATGCTGCGGTTGGTTCGCGAAGGATTGGCTCGTCTGGCATATGTGGGTCCTCGACTGCGATACTGCGAGAGGATCGGAGCCAGATGCCAGAGGGCAGGACGCCTGGTGCGTCAGCCAGAGAGCCCGTTGGAAGGCGATATTTAGGTTAGCACGGGCCAACCAGGGGCCCTAGGTTTCAAGCTGCGCGTGTCGCCGCACCACCCCGCCCAACGCGATCGGATCTCGCGGCTTCTCCACGAGTTCAGCGAATCCTTCGGCTAGAAGCTCCTCGCGCCGCTCGCTACAGGAATCCGGGAGACTGGTACTCGCAATATCCGTCGAGTACGTTCGGGCGCCACCACCCGCCGCGCCGCTCGCAAGTGGCCCTGAGGTCTTCCGGCGTATACAGCGGCGGGAGCGCGGTGCTGCCGCAACCCACCAGGATTGTCACCGCCAAGCCCAGGAGGACCACTCGGCTCCACGAAATGGGCGGCATCACGCGAACCAATTGACGGGCCACGTTGCCGAGCCTACGCTGACGGCAACCGGGTGTCTACCGGCACGCCCGGCATTCGGCCCGAAGGGGATGAGCCGCCCTCTTGAGGCTGCCCCTTCGGGCTCTAGACTTCTTCTGTTGCCGCTAGAACAGTCTGGCGGAACCGCGGAGCCGCACTCGCGCCGGAGGTAGTCTGAGCAGAGCCATCAGCGCCAGAAAAGAGACGTTGAAGCTCCTCCGCTTCTTGGCGAATTCGCTCGAGCTCACATTTCAGCGCAGCGTTCTCCCTGGCGAGGTCCATTAGCTGGAGCATGGGTATCCTCCCTTGCCCCAGACAGCAAGAGGTGGGCCAGTAGTGAAACGCATCAAATGAGGCAGAAGGGCTCGACGCGGAGCAGGCCGTGCCTTACTCGGGCCGGAAGTTCTTACACTGGCACCCCAAAAACTTCCTTCAGCTTGGGGTTCTACGAGCCGTAGCTGGTGGGCCGGGAGGGCCTCGGGCGAGGGCTGGGAGGGCCAACGATTTGGGCGACGGTAGACCTAAGTTCTTCGACGCTGAACGGCTACTGAAGAACTGGCGCGCTAACTAACATCAGGAACTAAACGA
>CAZRDA010000422.1:0-1720 GCA_964598715.1 uncultured bacterium
CTCCGACTGGATCGCGTAGAACAGGGCGGTGGCCAGCCGGGTCTCTGGCGGAGTCCCGGCGGTCCGGATGTACTGGGTCAGGATGGTCGAGGTGGCCCCGTAGTGCTTGCGGATGTCTCGGAAGGGGGTCTCTCGGGTCTGGCGCCGCATGGGATGGTGGTCAATGACGATGGCGGGGAGGCGGTCCGGCGGAAGGGAGTTGTTCCCGGTGCGAGGTTGGGTGTCCACGAGGGCCACCAGGTCGAAGTCCTCCAGGGAAAGGGTGTCCACCGGCTGCGCCTTGACGGGAAGGTAGCGCAGGAGCGCGCGGTTCTCGGCCCGGCCCACGATCCCGCCAAAGGCGAGAACGGACTCGGCCGCAGCGATCTCCGCGAGCACGAACCGGAGGGCCGCGGCGCTGGCGAGCGCGTCGGGGTCGGGGTTGTCGTGGGTGAGGATGAGGACGCGGCTCTGCTGGGGGACCAGCGCTCGGAGGTCAGCGATCTTCCTGGGGGTCGTGATGTCTTGGCTGGGGGTTGTCATGGCGCGTCCGGTGCGAGCCGGGGGAGGCCCGCGGCGAGGACCGGCGGCTACTTCCGGGGCAGCACCAGGCCCTGGTAGAGGAACGCCCCCAGCAGGCCCCCCAGGAGGGGGCCGATCCAGTAGACGAGGTGGTTGTCCCAGAACCCGGCCGCCAAAGCCGGGCCGAAGGTTCGGGCCGGGTTCATGGAGGCGCCCGAGAGCGGCCCGCCGGCCAGGATATCGAAGGCGACCGTGAGGCCGATGCAGAAGCCGGCGATATGCTGCGGCCCCCGCGGGTCCACCGCTACGCCGAACATGGTGAAGAGGAGGAGGAAGGTGAGGATGGTCTCGATGACGACCCCCTGGGCGAAGGTGACCCCGGGGCCGAGGGCGGGGGTCCCCAGGTTGCTCTTGGCCACCGCCTGGGCGGGGTAGAATCCCTTCAGGAGGACGCCGGCCACCGTGGCCCCCAGGAGCTGGGCGATTATGTAGCCTCCCGCCTTGCCGCCGGTGATCCGCTTCGTGGCCAGCATAGCGAGGGTGACAGCGGGGTTCAGGTGGCCGCCGGAGATTGGGATCGTGATGGAGACGGCGATGCTGAGCGCGAGGCCGTGGGCGACCGCGATGCCCAGCAGCGTGACGCCGCCACCGGTGTGGGCGTCCAGGATGATGGAGCCAGCCCCCACAAAGACGAGGGTGAAGGTCCCGACCAGCTCGGCGAAGAAGGCGCTCATCGGGCAAGTCTCCTTGGGTGAATCGCCGGGGCGGGCACACCCCTCGGCGCCCCAAGGAGAATCCGTCTCCCCGGGCTGGCGTATTGCTGGCTGATAATGCGGGGCGGTCGCCACGGTGTCAAGGCCCCGCTGTGCCGGAGGGCTCGCCTCGCGCGATCAGGGTGTCGGCACCCCGGGACGGGCTCGACCCCGGGTACGTCGGTTTCGGCGCAGCAGGACTAGAACGAGCGGCCCGGCCGCGAGTCCGCCGCCGGCGAGCGCGATCGCGAGAGCCGGCCAGGCCAGGGCCAGGTGCGCCCACCAAACAAGCGGCCACAGGGCAGCCCGGGCCGCAGCGCGCGCCTGCTCATGGGCGGCGATGGCGCGGGCGAGCGGCGGGCTCAGCCGGTAGTAGGCCCCGACGAGGAGCCGCCCCGGCGGATGCGTCAGCAGGGCCCGGTCCCGGAACTCCCGCAGGACGCGGACCTCCCGGGCGAGCGGCGAGC
>CAZRDA010000423.1:0-1709 GCA_964598715.1 uncultured bacterium
CGCAAAGTCCCAGCGCTGCAGCCCGACGAGGCGCGCGACCCCTTCGCAGGTGCGGCGGAGTTCCCGGGGATAGGGGTCATCCCACTCGAGGATCCTCGCGGGCAGACTGTGGGCGGTGAAGATCACGTGGACCGCTGCCCGCTCCGCCTGGGAGAGGCGGCCGAGGGCCTCCTGGAGACCCTCAGCGACCGCCCCCAGGAACGTGGGGTGGTCGTGCCAGGATTCCACGAAGGCCATCGGGAGCGGGGAGGGTAATTCGCCGAGTGCCTTCTTCACGGTATTGATATAGCCGCCGATGCTCATGCGGGAGTAATGGGGAGCCAGGGCCATCGCAAGCCCCCGGCTGAGGCCATCGGATGCCATGTCGCTCACCGCATCGGCGATGAATGGGGGCGCGTGTTTCATGCCGACATAGACGCGGAAGGACTTCCCCTGGGCGCCGTTGAGTGCCGCCTCCAGGGCGGCGGCCTGACGGCGGGTGATATCGAGGAGCGGGGACAGTCCCCCGATGGCCCGGTACCGCGCCACGAGACCTTCGATCAGTTCAGGCGAGGGCCGGCGGCCACCCCGGATGTGGGTGTAGTAGGCCTCGACCTCGTCCAGGGAGCGGGGGGTGCCGTAGGCCATGAGGAGGACGGCGATCATCGCTCAGTTCCCTCGCCTGGCCGAGCAGTGGAGGCCGGCCGGGCGCTGCCATTGTGGACGCACTCCACCAGCCGCTGGAGGTGTCCGACGGGCGTGTCGGGAAGGACGCCGTGACCCAGATTGAAGATATGACCCGGTCGGCCATTCGCCTGGGCGAGGACCTCCAGGGCGCGTCGCTCGACCAGATCGAAGGGCCCCAGTAGCACCGCCGGATCGAGGTTCCCCTGGATCCCGCGTCCACCCCCCACCAACGCCCACGCCTCACCCAACCGCACCCGCCAGTCCACGCCGATGACGTCCCCGCCCGCGTCCGCCATCAGCGGCAGCAGCCCCGCAGTCCCCGTGCCGAAGTGGACGCAGGGGACGCCGGCTGGCCGCAGTCCGTCAAAGAGGCGCCGCATGTGGGGCTGGACGGACTCGCGGTAATCGGCAGGGCTGAGGCAGCCGACCCAACTGTCGAAGACCTGGACCGCCTGGGCGCCCGCCGCGATCTGGGCCTCCAGGTACCGAAGGGTCGCCTCGGTGAGGCGAGCCATGAGGTCCGTCCAGAGACCGGGGGCGATGTACATCAGTTCCTTGGCCCGCAGGAACTCCCGGCTGGGGGCACCCTCGATGAGGTAGGCGGCGAGCGTGAAGGGCGCCCCGGCGAACCCGATGAGTGGAACCGGCGACTGCTTCCGGATCAGGCCGATGGCCTCGAGCACGGGGGCGATGTACTCCCGCGGCTCGAAGGGTCGCAGGGCCTGAACATCGGCGGCGGTGCGGATGGGCGCCGCGATGACCGGCCCGACGCCCTCCTTCAACTCAAATTCTACCCCCATGTCGCCCAGGGGCAGCATGATGTCCGCGAAGAGGACGGCCGCGTCCACGCCGAGTCTCCCCACGGGCAGGAGCGTGACCTCCGTGCACAGGTCGGGCTGGCGCGCGATGTCGAGCAGCGTGTAGCGCTCGCGCAGGCGTCGGTACTCGGGAAGCGACCGGCCCGCCTGGCGCATGAACCAGACGGGCGTGCAGTCCACGGGCTCGCGACGGCATGCCCTGAGGAACCGGTCGGCTCTCATCAT
>CAZRDA010000424.1:0-1703 GCA_964598715.1 uncultured bacterium
AGAACGGGCACTCCCCCCGACGGAACCGCCACCGGCAGCCGCACAGCCCGCAGTGCAGGTACCGGTGGGCTGTGGTCTCCTGGCCCCGGTGCTCCGAGGTGGCCGGGGGCGAGCCGCACACCGGGCAGAACCCCCGGGACCACTCGGCTTCCTCTGCCAGAGGCTCCAGCCGGGCCGCCGCGGCCTCCAGGCTCGGCCGGAGGCTCGCCTGGAGCCAGAAGGGCAGGAGCGCTTCCGGCAGCCCGTAGGCGGTGCTGACCCGCGCCACCGCCTCCCCCCCGACCAGCCAGTCTTTCACCAGCTCCACAAGGGAGCGTTCGCCGCTTTTCAGGGACCCTGCCAGGGCTCCCACCGGGGCGCCCGCCCTGGCCTGCATGAGGGGCGCGAGGCGCCAGAAGAGCGCCTCCGTGGCCGCCCAGTCCACCGGGAGGGCTACCGGCGGCGCCAGGGGAAGGCCCTCGCGAAGCCGGCCCAGTGCCCCCGGCCCCGCCAGGTCCCCGACGTCAATCTCGGCGACCGTCTGGTGCTGCGCCTCCAGGATCTGCCCGTGGAAGGTCAGCAGGTCAACCAGAGGCGGTCGCCGCCGCTTCAGCAACTCCAGGGCCCGGGCGACGTCCTCCCAGGGGTGCTCCCTCAGCATGCCCGGGCCCGCCGCTCCCTCACGCCGTCAGCCCCAGGGCCTGCCCTGCGGCGAAGATCAGGAACTTCGTCAGAAAGCCGCCCAGCAGGATCAGGATCGCGGCCGCCGTCAGGGTCGCCCCCGCCGTTTGCCGGTATCCCCGGGGGAATCCATCGCGGAACTCCAGGATCAGGGGGACCGCCACCCCGAGGATCACGGCCCCGCCCCAGAACGGGAGGGCGTAGGGGCCGCTGAGCAGGAGCTGGAGCGCCCGGACGGTCTTGGGGGTCCCACCCGAAACGTTCCAGAGGTAGGCGGCGAGCACCACCGCCTGCAGGATGAGGCACCAGGTGTAGGTCCGCCGGAGCTTGGCGATCGTTCGGGCCGGCCCCCCCTCCCGGAGCTGGAGGATCAGGGCCAGCGTTGCCCCCGCCCCGGTGGCGGCCACCAGCAGGAAGAGGGCCCCGCCCAGGCGGCTGTCCATCCAGAGGGGCTGGGCCGTCGCCGAGAGCAACTGGCCGGTGTAGGCCGCCAGGAAGAAGGCGAAGAGACCGCCGAAAAGGCCCAGCGTCCGCCGGAGGGCGAGGCGGTCCGGCCGCTCGGTCGCGCTCAGGTAGGCGCCGGCGGCCGCGAAGGCTCCGAAGATCCCCAGGCCCCAGGCGCCCACGCTCATGGGGGAATAGGGCTTGAAGTGGAACCCCAGGACGTTAATGGCCCCCTCCCCGATGGCCGTCGAGGGCTTGGGGACCCACAGCATGTGGAGGAACCGTCCGGGCATCCCCAGGTCAACGATCAGCAGGAGCCCAAGGACGGGTGCGAGGGCCAGGGCCAGGATATACCCCGTCCGGGCCACCCCCCGATCTTCGGGCGACCCGAAGTTGTCGGCGATGGCGGCCAGGGCATAGGAAGCCCCCGCGATCCCACCCAGGAAGAAGTAGAGGTCAATCAGCCAGGGCCACCCGGGTGCCTGGGTCATCGGGTCTCCTCCCCTGTCGGGGCGGGGGCCAGCCCCCCGCCCCCGGCCAACTGGCCGTTAACTGGACTGCCCGCGCTCGCGGAAGGCCACGACGGCTCCGATGGCCAC
>CAZRDA010000425.1:0-317 GCA_964598715.1 uncultured bacterium
GACCTTCCACGCGGCCGGGACGCGGCCGATCTCTATGTCGTCCTCGGTGCCCGCGGCGCCGTCGGCGCCCTTGCTGTACGCCATGGCGTCGCACTGGACGAGCTGCTTCACGGCGAACCCCAGCCCCCCGGTGCGGGACATCGCGGGGGACGGCGCCACCTTGATGTAGTCGACGGCCGTGTAGACCGCGAAGAGCTTGGCCGAAGCGGCGCCCCCGGCGTTCGCGTTCCGATACCCGGCGGCCGCCTTGTCGGCGACGTCCACGGTGACCACCACCTTCGTCGGCGATTCGAAAACCACCTTCTTCACGGTCACGC
>CAZRDA010000425.1:327-1702 GCA_964598715.1 uncultured bacterium
GATGCGGCAGTCGCAGTCCCTCTCACAGGGCGCTCCGGGGGGCGCTCCCGGCGAAGGCACGGGTTTCAACGCCGCGCAACTCGAAGTGCGGGTCGTCGAACCGGACCCCGGTGAAGGTCGAACCGTCCATGGAGATGTGGAAGACCTCGCGGATCGGCTTCCCGGCCAAGGTGCCGGACGCCCGCCACGCGTAGCCGCCGTAGAGGGTCGCCTTCCCCTCGATCGGCTGCTTCTCCCCGCTCTCGAACTCCACCGTTCCGGTGTAGGAATAGAAGGCATCTCCCGTCTTCGTAAGCGTGATCTCGCCGCCGTACGCCCCTTTCCCGGCCTGGTAGCCGGCGACGACCCACTTCCCCTCGCCCGCCTTCGGGCGCGACGCGCTCCACTGTTTCCACTCGGAAGTCTCCAGGGGGAACCGCTTCGAAAGCTCCTTCAGGCAGGCGGCCAGCGTGTCGTCCCAGTCGAGGACGTCCTGGAGCTGGTAGAGCCACATCGGAAGGACGCCCGAGTGCATGTGGGCGAGCTTCGTCCAGTCTTCCGGGGTGCGGCGCTGGAGGGCGGTCTTGGCGTAGCTGTGGCACCGCACGCACATGTCGATGATCACCTGGCTGTCCACCTTCTCCTTCGTGTCCCGCTTCTCGAGGGTGTAGGCGTACGGCGCCACCTCGGCCGGGGCCAGCCCCTGCTTCTCGGAGAAGTAGAGGAGGAGCGACTCCTTCTCCTCCTTGGTGATCGAAAGACCGTGGATGCGCTTGTGGCGCCACAACGTCTCCTCCCACGCTTCCGGAACCTGCCGGAGGTAGGAGATCCGGGAGACGAGTCCCCCGTTGTTCTTGTGACAGCCCGTGCACATGTTGAGGACCTTGTCGCTCGTGACCGGGATCCCCGACGCACCAAGGGCCGACCCCGCCCACGCCGTCGCCAGCATGCATGCCAGCGCAACGACAAAACACGATCCCGTCTTCCTTCGCATCGCTCTCCTCCTCGTACGGTGGGATGATCGGGGGAAAAAATCTCGTCTCTGGAAACGGGCAGCAATTCCCGTTCCACCGGTTCCCGGTGGATGTTTCTCGCCGGCGAGTTCCATACAACCAATTGTTTTTCAATAACAATAATCTGCCGGCATGAACATTTCAATGGAAACGCGCAACAGGAAGGGGCGGGGGCTTCGCCAGCCCCGGGGGTTCACAATTAAGAAACGATGTGTCAAAAACGGGATTTTCTTCGGATGCCCCGGCGGCTCCGACTTGAGGCCCTTGCCGGGACGGAGCGAACATTTCATCCCCCATCCGCCTCGCCTGCGGATGGGGGATGCCACTTCTACGAAGTCTGCTGGATCGCGGAGAGGCGCCACGCCCCCGGGCCGACCGGCCGG
>CAZRDA010000426.1:0-1698 GCA_964598715.1 uncultured bacterium
CCGCCCGCCCATCAAACCTTCGAGGGTCCCGGCTTTGTCATCTGTTCCTTCTGTCCGCGCAAGCTGGAGTGGGATCCGCAAGCGGTCCCGATTCCCTACAACCATTCGAACCTGCAGTCGGACGAGATGATCTACTACGTGTCGGGCAACTTCGAGAGCCGCAAGGGAATCGAGGTGGGTTCGATCACCTTGCATCCATACGGCATTCCCCACGGGCCCCAGCCGGGCCTGGAAGGCGTCTGGGACACGGTAGCGCAGTATCTTTTCAATAATCTGGGGTACTGCTAGGATGTGTTCCACGAGGCCCCAAGGTTGAGGACCGTGGCGCGCTCCTGAATGAGGTCGGCGAGCGATGGCATCTGGAAGGCGCCGGAGACGCGGTCATGAATGTAGTGATAGAAACTGACCCCCAGTTTGGTCGCGGTCACCGCCAGGGTCATAAAGGTGTCCCACGCCGTGGCGCCCTCGCGCGTGCGCGGCCCGAAGCTCACATCCCGCTTGCGCACTCGTGCCCGCGCTCCCAGTTCGGCGGGGTTGTGGTGGAGAGGGATCTCGGGGTGTGCGAGCACCATCAGCAGGCAGCCCTGCTTGGTACGCGTCTTGGCGATCCGCTCGTCCAGCGCCTCGTAGCCCGTGACCGTCGCAAACAGGGTCGCGAACTCTCCGGTCAGTCGGGCCGCCTCCGCCGGTGTCGGCTGCGTCTGATAGGCCAACAATTGGGCATAGTACACCCAGAAACGCTGCACGAAGTCTTCCAACAACGCCCGATGATGTGGGACATATGGTACGAGTTTCTTGTAGTGTCGCCCTTCATGCACCCAGCACAGCGCCAACTCGTCCGTCACCAAGGTGAACTGCGGCGCGTCATCGCAGACCAACAGGCGCACAACAGGGTACTCCAACTCGGCGTGATAGGCCGCCACTGCCGTTGCATCCATGATCCATTTCCGTTGTTGCGGTCCCAAGCCGGGCAGGTGGGTGTCCAGCAGGACATGGAGCGCCAGGTCATCGAGGAGCGTCTCGCCGGGGAGCTGTGCGCACTGCTGGCGTCGGACGGCCGACAACCCGCACGCCGCGAGGAAGCCCACAGCCTCGGCATTGACCAGAAAGCGCCGCGGCCGGTGGTTCGTGAGCACGTCGAGGATCGTCAGGCGGTCTTTGGCCTCCGTGGTGACGTAGGCCGTGTAGAGCGGATTACAGACGATGTGGCAGTCGCCATTCTGGCCGTTCACGCGGGTGCTCGTGGCATCCAGATGCTGCCACGGACTGCGCGCCAAGCCTGCCTGGTAGACGGCGGCTTTCTCGGCATGAAAGGCCCCTTGGTCTTTGATCAGGAGGTTCGAGAGGTGCCCGTCCGAGATCTGGACCCCCACGCTGCGGAACAGTGCAGCGATCTTCGGTTCGCTCATCTGCCCGCCGAAGTACAACGTCAGGGCCAGACTTTTGATCCCGGGGCCGCACTGCCCGGTCTATCCGTGAGGCAGCGGTGCCAGAGAGCTCAGGTGCTGCGATGGGGAATACCATTTCTCTTTATGAAAGAGGATATTGTCGGTGCGAAAGATGATGTCCTGCACCACCACGTCCTCGTACCCCTTGAACACGGCATCCAGCGGCAGGTGGGCCGGATCGACCTGCGCCATCTGTGCTCGGTCGATGGCAATACGGTCCGTTTTGCGGTCTTTCGACCAGATTTTCGGC
>CAZRDA010000427.1:0-1694 GCA_964598715.1 uncultured bacterium
GAATCTCTCGAGCCTGCTTCGGTTCTAACCGGATCAGGACCTGGGAGAGGGCCTGTGTGGCCATCGCGGGCGTGGTGCGAGGTCCCGCTTCGCGATTTCAGATTCCGTTTTTCCCGTTTCGGAGGCTGATCTTTCGGGCACCGCCCGACCTTGTCGCTGCCATCTATGAGCGAGTCCGGCGTCGGGACCGGGCCAACGGCGAATCGCCATCTTGGCAGGAGATAGTCGGTGCGGCCCAGGGCCTCGGCATCTTCACGACGGAGGAGGCCAACGCTTTCTTGCAACTGGTCGTTGATCGGCTAGGGGATGCCGCAGAAACTGCCACGGCTGGTCAAGTGAGGCCGGGGGAGCGATGGGCCGTCTAGAGTCTCAAGGGACACCAACCTCATCCTGCAGGACGAGTCTGCGACAAGGCGGGACCCCTATGAAACCTTCGGTTCCTCCCCATCCCTTCCCGGACCTCATCGGCGACTCGGCCGCGATGCAGGCCGTCTACGGGTGGATCGGGAAGGTGGCCGCCGCGGTGGCCAACATCTGCCTCTACGGGGAGAGCGGGACGGGCAAGGAGCTGGTCGCGTGGGCGATCCATGGCGCCGGCCGTCGCCGGGGCCGCCCCTTCGTCGTCTTGGACTGCGCCGCCATCCCCGAGGGGCTCATGGAGAGCGAGCTCTTCGGCCACGTCCGGGGGGCCTTCACCTCAGCCGTCGGGGACCGGGTGGGGGTCTTCCAGCTCGCCGACGGCGGGACCCTCTTCCTCGACGAGGTGGCCGAGCTCCCCCTCTCCCTGCAGGCGAAGCTCCTCCGGGCGACCCAGCAGCGGGAGTTCCGCCGGGTCGGCAGCGACACCCCCCTCCGGGTCGACGTCCGCCTCATCGCCGCGACCAACCGGGACCTCGCCTCACTCGTCCAGCAGGGCCGCTTCCGGGCCGACCTCTTCTACCGTCTCGATGTCCTCAGGCTCACCCTCCCCTCCCTGAGGGAGCGGAAGGAGGACATCCCCCTCCTAGTCGCCCACTTCGTCCAGCAGTTCAACCAGCACCGGGACCGGCCGCTGCGGGGGGTGACCGCCCGGACCCTCCAGCTCCTCCTCCAGTACGACTGGCCGGGGAATGTGCGGGAGCTCGAGAACTACATCGAGCGTGCCGGGGTGCTCGCCGAGGGCGAGCTCATTGACCTTGAGGAGCAGAGCCGGCTCGTCCCCACCGGGGCAGCCCAGAATGGGGCGGAGGCCGGACTCAGCCTGCGCGACCGGGAGCGGACCCTCATCCTGGACACCCTGCGCCAGACGCGCGGCAACAAGACGGCCGCTGCGGCCCTGCTCGGCATCAGCCTGCGGGGGCTGCACTATAAGCTTGGACGGATCAGGCGGAACACAGGACAAACGGAGACCGCGCGGCGCACGCTCGACTCATAGCACCTCCTGCGGCCACTGCTACCATCCCGATTCGACTCCCTCCGCGGGGCGAACGGGGTCGCCAAATTATGACGAAATGGTGAAGTTCTTGCGAGTGCCTGCCCCCTGCGCAACCTGAGATGGTAGGCCGTGTTTTTACTGGGATGTTACCTTCTGAACGAAAAGACTTGACAGGGAAGAGGGGGCTGAGTACCCTCTCGCCTGTCGTGGGTGCGAGGAAAGAACCTCCCGAGAGTCCCGGGCCAAGGGCTCGATTGCTCATCATCGCGGAACGAAAGAG
>CAZRDA010000428.1:0-1686 GCA_964598715.1 uncultured bacterium
TCGCAGGGTTGGAATTGACGCGGCGCTCGCGGCCATCGCCTTGATGTTGGGGGCATGCAGCTACACATACTCCATAAACCCTCTGTCTGCCCCCGGCGACTCCGAGGCTGACGTCCGTCTCGAGGGCATCTGGCAGGGAGAGTGCCCTGCGGGAGATTGTGTCGCCTACACGCATGTCGTCCTGCTCGACAATGGCCTCATGGACGTGGAATTCGTCGGCTACCGATACAAGGTAATCCTAGATTCGTCCCCATTCAGGTGGGGCCGCTATCAGGTGTTCCGCACCGAGATTGATGGCGCGCAGTACCTGAATGTCATGCCTGTCGCCGGGAAAATTGACATAGAACGGGAGGGACCGCTCTACTTTATCTTCAAATACGACATCTCCCAGGATGGGGTGTGGACGATCTGGCAGCCCTCGGGAGAGGCTCTGCGTACTCTGCACCGTGACATTGAGGAAGGCTAGCTGGCCGGCATGAAGCGAGTTGGTGACTTCATCGTCACGGACGATGCCGCAACTCTCCGCGAGTACATTCGCTGGGAAGAGGACCCCTTTACCGAGCGCTTCGTGACCCTGCGGAAGATCCTCCCCAAGGTCCCCGGGCGGTAGGTGGGCCGCCGCACGAGAATGAACCCCCGGGACTGAGCCGGCGGCGCGCCTCGTAAGCAGTGCGGCCTGGCGGCCCGGGTCCCCGCCAGGCCCTTCCCCCGAATCCCGCCACCGATCGGCTCCTTGCCCGGTGCATCCGCGCATGCTAGCCTCCCGCAGCGGCAGGTTCGACCCCTGCCTGGGAGTCGGGGCTCGCAGACCTTCGGCCGAGACCGGGTGTTCTGTGCACGCGTGTGCGTCGCCGTTGTACACCGTGACGCTCCCTGAGCGGCATCCGTTCCCGATGGCCAAGTACCGGCTGGTCCGGGAGCGGCTGCTCAGCGAGGGGACGCTCTCCCCCCGGTGCCTTATCGAGCCACCCCAGGCCCCGGCCGAGCTGCTCGCGCTCGTGCACACCGCCGACTACCTGGACCAGCTCCTCACGGGTCGCCTGACGCGCCAGGAGGAGGTCCGGACCGGCTTCCCCTGGTCGCCCGCCATCGTGGCCCGCGCCCGGCACGCCGCCCAGGGGACGCTGATGGCCGCCCGCATCGCCCTACGGGAAGGGCTGGCCGCCAACCTGGCAGGGGGGAGCCACCACGCCTTCCCCGACCACGGGGAGGGCTACTGCCTCCTGAACGACATGGCCGTGGCGATCCGGGTCCTTCAGGCAGAGGGGCGCATCCGGCGGGCCGCCATCCTGGACACCGACGCTCACCAGGGCAACGGGACCGCCGCCATTTTCGCTGGCGATCCCTCCGTCTTCACCTTTTCCATCCACGGCGCCCGCAACTACCCCTTCCAGAAGGTCCCGGGGTCCTGGGACGAGGCCCTGCCGGACGGGACCGGGGACGAGACCTACCTGGCCCGCCTGGAAGCGCCGCTCCGCGGAGCGAGCTCCTTCGCGCCGGATATCGCCTTCTATGTATCAGGGGCTGACCCGTACCGGGGGGACCGCCTGGGCCGTCTCGGGCTCACCCGCGAGGGCCTCGCCCGCCGGGACCACCTGGTTCTCTCCCGGTGCCTCCAGGCGGGGATCCCGGTGGTGGTGACGCTGGCGGGGGGCTACGCGACAGCCCTCGAGGAGACCGTGGAGA
>CAZRDA010000429.1:0-458 GCA_964598715.1 uncultured bacterium
AGCCGATCGCCGTCAAGGTCGTGATGCTGGGCCGAAGCACCCAGGAGTTGGTCCGGGACCCCGGCACCACCCTGGGGGACATCCTGGCCGAGCAGGGCGTGGCCGGCCAGGTGGAGGCGCGCGTCAACGGAGAAACCACGAGTCCTTCCCGTCGCCTGGCCGACCGGGACGTGATTCTCCTGGTGCCGAAGATCCGGGGCGGGCTCCGCTAGGCTACCGGAGGGGGGCGTGCCCCCCTCCGGCGGCGCTCCCGGCAAAGCCGGGCCGTTCGCCGTTCGGCGAACGGATCGCGCCTGCCTCCCCCGGGGACCGAATATGCCGACAGGCTAGTCGGGGTGCCGGCGCAACCCGTCTCCCCACTGCCGGCTCCCGGCCCCTCGACCGCTCATCCACCCCGGTCACCACCGACGCCGGAGAGGGGGTGGCGGCGCGACACCGCGTTTGTTAGAGTGGCCACA
>CAZRDA010000429.1:468-1685 GCA_964598715.1 uncultured bacterium
AACCGCGAGGTCCCGAGCCGTACCGGCTGGCGGGTCCGCGGCCGAGCACCATGACGCGGCGGACCCGCGCGCTCAGGGCTCCGAGTTGATGTCTCGCGGCGGCACCTCACCCACCTCGGTCACCGCCGAAGGGCGGAGAGGGGGTGGCGGTGCGACACCCCGTTTGTTAGAGTGGCGGCATCCATCCGGCAGAGGGGAGACATGCCCGCGTCCCTACAACCTCTGTTCCACCCCACGCGGATCGCCGTCATCGGGGCTTCCGCCAATCCCGAGAAGATGGGGTTCCAGATCTTCCGGAACATCCGGGAGGCGGGCTTTCCCGGCGAGGTCATCCCGGTCAACCCGAAGGGGGAACAGATCCTGGGAGCGGCTTCCGTGAGATCGGTGGCGGATCTGCCGGAGGGAGTCGACCTTGCGGTCGTCATCATCCCGGCGAAGGCGGTCCCCGGCACCATCGTTCAGCTCGGAGAGCGGAAAGTCCATGCCGCGATCGTTATCAGCGGGGGATTTGCGGAATCCGGGGAGGAGGGCGCCGCTCTCCAGGAGGAGATAGCCCGCAATGCCACCCGGTACGGTATCCGGGTGGTGGGCCCCAACTGCCAGGGCGTGAACTATCCGTACCACAGCCTGTGCGCGTCGTGGCCGCTCATCACCCGGAAGGGTCAGATGGCGATCCTCTCGCAGAGCGGGACGGTCGGCGCGGCGCTGATCGACTGGGCCTCCGAGGACGGGCTTGGGTTCTCGGCGTTCGTGAGCATGGGGAACCGGGCTGACGTGCACGAGGCAGACCTCATCGACTTCTTCGCCGACGACCCGAACACGAAGGTGCTCGCGCTATACATTGAGGGCGTGAAGCACCCGGCGAAGTTCCTGGCCGCCGTGCGGAGATGCCGGAAGCCGATCGTGATTCTCAAGCCGGGGCGGACCGAGCGGGGCCGCAAGGCCGCCGAGTCGCACACACGGTCGCTCGCCGGGAGCGACGCGATCAATGACGCCGTCTTCCGGCAGTTCGGCATCCACCGCGCTTCCACTCTCGAGGAGCTATACGATTTCGCGAAGGCGCTCGCCTACATTCCAGCCCCGGAAGGGCCGCGGATGCTGATCGTCACCAGCTCCGGGGGATCGGCTGTCATCGCGACGGACGTGGCCACGGAAGAGGGGTTCCGCGTGGACCCCCTCCCGGCCACCGTAGCCGAGGGTCTGCGGGAATTCCTTCC
>CAZRDA010000430.1:0-1670 GCA_964598715.1 uncultured bacterium
GCCCTTCACGCGCACCGGAAACTCGCTGACGCCGGCGAAGGCCTCCAGCTTGCCGGAGGACGCCCCCCCCTGAAGGCGACCTACGGTACGGAGCAACCCAGTTTCGTCAGGAAGAGAGCTCTTGACCGGTGCCGACACTTTGGAGGGATGAGAGCCTCGGTCATACTGGAACTCGAAGGAGGTTGTACAGAAACTCGGGGGCGAAATCGGCACCGTTCGACCAGGTGACCGTATGCAACTCTGGATGCACCCTAAATTCTCTGAAGGAGGAGGGATCTCTCAGCGCCTCGAACACCTCCCCGTGCAACTCAGGCTCTAAGTCCACGTCGCCCTCACGCCCATCCGCAAATCGAAGATGCAGCACGTAGTTCTTCACGTAACGGGCTTCAACCAGGCGCGGTGTCATTGACTCACTCCAGTGGTGCGATCTTTTTCAGTGGCTTCCGATTTCGCGCCAACTCCCAATCCTCCAGCAACTCCTGCTTGTGCAGCGCGTGCCACTCCAAAACATGGCTTAAGGCACGTTTCGGAAATTGGCCTGTGACCACGCCAGTCTCGACGCCTATTGTGACCTCGAACTCCCCATAGAACGCGTGGAAATGTGCTGGCTCGTGTTCCCGATAGAACATCGCGATCACAATGCCCAAGAACCGCGAGATCTCTGGCACACGATCATCATAACCGAGACCTCGGCCCGGCGCAACGCAAGCCGCATCACCCCGTAGCGCGATACGGTTCCTGGAACCTTTTTCCTACCACCGCGCTGATTTGCGACGCAGGGTCTTGTCCCAACGTGGATCTTCTACCCTGCCTCACTCCATGGCCTCGGATGGGCCGGTGAGGCATGTCGGTCTCGGCCATAGCGGGAATGCAGCACCGCTGGCTTTACAGGGCGGCGAGCTTTTCGAGGAGTTCCAGGGGCTCGAAGAGCAGGTGGCCGGTGCCATCGTGCCAGACGCTCTTGAGCTCCAGCAGGACGCGGCCGTCCCCGGTGAGCCGAAGGCGATCCTGAGCGACCGGGGGCCGCAGCAGGTAGCGGCAGAGCTGCTCGAGCCGCGGACGGTCTTCTGCGGGAACGAGCAGGTTGGCGTGGAGATCGAAGCCCTCAAGGTGGGC
Organism: uncultured bacterium; assembly: GCA_964598715.1. Lineage (GTDB taxonomy): Bacteria > Methylomirabilota > Methylomirabilia > Methylomirabilales > JACPAU01 > JACPAU01. The sequence goes on from CAZRDA010000430.1 coordinate 1,117, forward strand.
CTGGCGGGGCCCGGTGCAGGTGACCCACAGGGCATTGGGCTCGCCCCCGAGGCGGAGGACGCGGGCTCCGGCCCGCCTCCCGAGCGCGACACGTCCCTGCACGGAGGCGCTCGTGAGGCCGGCCAGGGCGAGCGACTCCTCGGCGAGGGGGGACCCACGCCATGGGGCTAGTCCTTGGCCTCCCCGGGGCGCTGCTGCCGGAGGAACTGCTCGATCTCGGCGACGACGTCGGAGGCGGGGGGGAGCTCCTCGCGGGGGGAGAGGGCTGGCTCGTCCTCGTCGGGGTCTTTCTCTTCCAGTTTCTTGACGTAGGCGGCGATCTCGGCGTTCCGGGCCACGACCTCGGCCAGGCTCTCGTCGAACTGTCTGGCCGCCTCCTCCAGGTCCGCGAGGTCCACGCGGACGTGGAGGAATTCCGCGACCCGCTGGATCAGGGTAAGGGCGGCCCGCGGGTTTTCCGTGCCGGAGATGTAGTGGGGAATGTTGGCCCAGAGGCTGGCCACCGGCATCCCCTGATCGCGGCAGGCGGCGTTCAGGACCCCCACGATGCCGGT
>CAZRDA010000431.1:0-1669 GCA_964598715.1 uncultured bacterium
AGGTCCGCAGCGCCTCGTCCCGCGTCCAGACGAGCGGGGAGAAGTCCACGAAGTACCCCTCCTCCCGCAGCCTCCTCAGCTCCGGCTCCAGTGGCTCGGCCGCCTTCCGGAACAGATCGAGGCGCTCGTGCCAGCGGGCCGGGAGCCTCTCGGCGATGACGAGCACGTCAATGTCCGAGTCGCGCCGTGCCGCGCCGCGCGCAGCCGACCCGTAGAGCACCACCGAGACCAGGTTCTCGCCCCAGGCCTGGTCCAGGACTTCCGCCAACCGCTGAGCAAGCCGGTAGTGGACCGTATCCGCGACGCCGACCTCGTCTGACCTTCCGTGCCGAATCACTACAGGCTCCACGCTCATCCGGCCACCGCATCGAGGATCCGGCTCGCTCCCGAGGCGCACCTCCGTGCCACCTCCAGCGCCCGGCGAGCATCCCCCTCAAAATGCACGGAACCCGTCCCCAGGCGAAGGGCAAACTCCCCTCCAGGCTCCCCACGCTCGGCCGAAGCCCGCTCCGCTCGCGCAGCTCCCACGGATCAGCCCCTCCGCTCGCCCGGGCGATCGGTCCGCCGGGGGCGGGCCGGCCCGGCGCCGTCCAGGATCGCCTGGGCCAGCTCCTCCCGGCTCACCGTGGCCGTCCCCACCTTCCCCACCACGACGCCGGCCGCCTGATTGGCGAGCATCGCCGCCTGCCGCACCGGCAACCGGGCCGCCAGCCCCAGGGCGACCGTCGCCACCACCGTGTCCCCCGCCCCCGTGACGTCGTAGACCTCCTTCGCCACGGCGGGGATGTGGGTGACGGTCCCGTCCCGCTCGAAGAGGGACATCCCCTGCTCCCCCCGGGTCATGAGGAGGTTGTCGGCATCCAGCCGCGCCCGCAGCGTCTTCCCGACCGCAATGAGGTCGTCCTCGCTCCGGATGGGCCGCGCCGCCGCCGCCGCCTCGTGATGGTTCGGCGTGATCACCGCCACCCGCCGGTAGAACCGAAAGAGGGCGAGCTTCGGGTCCACCACGACCGGCACCCGATGGCGGCGGGCCAGGGGGAGGAGCGCCCGCACCAGGGGTCCGGTGATGACACCCTTGCCGTAGTCCGAGATGATGAGAGCGTCCGCCTCGGGCAGCAGGTCGCGCAGCCGCCCCGCGAGCGCCCGCACCCCACTCGGCGGAAGGTCCGCCACGGCCTCCCGGTCGAACCGGACCACGTGCTGGCTCCCGGCCACCACCCGGGTCTTGATCGTGGTCGCCCGCCCCCGGTCCACCAGCACCGTGTCCCCCTTGATCTCGACCCGCTCCAACTCGTGCACCAGCCGCTCGCCGGCGATGTCGTTCCCCACCACCCCCACCAGGCTCACCTGGGCCCCGAGGGCCCGCAGGTTCGCGGCCACGTTGGCCGCCCCTCCGAGGCGAACGCTCTCGGAGCGGACCTGGACGACCGGGACGGGCGCCTCGGGAGAGATCCGGGAGACCGCTCCCCAGATGTACTCGTCCAGCATCAGGTCCCCGACCACGAGGACCCGCGCCCGCTCGAACCTGGGGAGCGCCGCCGTGAGCTTGCCCGAGCCTACCGGATCAGGCATGGCGCATCCCCTCCCGCCGGCCCGCCGCCCCGTCTCCCTGCACCCGTAAAAATGACTTGAGCCGACGGCCCAGCGTCCGTCGGCTCGGGAGCCTCGG
>CAZRDA010000432.1:0-1665 GCA_964598715.1 uncultured bacterium
CGTGAACGGCGTAAGAAACCCCTTGACAGCCAAGACAGTCGCTCACGTCGTTCTCCGACCACCCTTCTGCCGCCGCCCGCCCGGGCTGGCCGCGACGTAGCCCTTTCCTCGCATCGGGCGGAGGAGCGGCCGGCCCGGGGAAAGGGCGGCGGCGCCGAGGGCGCTGTGATGCTCGTCATTTGGCCCGGCACCCCAGTCTCGGCGTGAGCATTTGGTGCAATTGGTTGGAGCCACGCTAGGGGGGCTCAGCGTCCCCCCGGCGGCCGGCGCGCCGGGGGGGGCGGGCCCGGGGTCCTCCGGCCGGCCGGCCCCGATCCCTCCCGCATCGTCGGCAGCCTCTCGCGCAGCCGCCGCCGCTCTTCCGGGGGCAGATCCCGGAGTCCCTGCCACTCCTCCCGCAGCCGCAGGCGCTCCTCCGGCGGCAGGGCCCGCCAAGACCGGTGGCTCCGCCGGATCGCGTCCCGTTCCGCCTCACTCAGCCCCTGCCAGCGCTGGAGGTTCTCGCGGAGGCGCTCCCGCTCCATCGGGCCAAGACGCTGGAGCATCTCCCGCCGGTCGCGGAAGGCCTCCCGTTCCTCGGGGCTGAGGCGCTGCCACCGCTCGAAGTTGCTCCGGATCCGAGCCCGCTCCTCGGGGGCAAGGCTCCGCCACCGCTGCCAGGTTTCCTCGAGCCGTGCCCGATCGGGTGGGCCCGAGCCCGCCGGGGGCTCGGCCCCCCCGGCTGGCGGGAGGAACGATGCGAGGGCCGCCCACGCCAGGAGCAGAGCCACTGTGTGGCGGATGGCCCCGCGCAGCCTCGATCGTCCCATCGGTGGCCTCACGTGGCGCGCCCCTGGGAGGCCAGGGTGCGGAGGAGCTCGTAGTCCTGCAGGATGTCCACTTCCTCTAGAAGCTCCAGGTCCCGGACCACCTCTAGGTTGGGGAGGAGGGCGGTCTCCTCCGGCGTCGGCCCGGACGGGGCAAAGGGGAAAAGCCCCCGGCCTGCCAGAAGGGTCACCCCGACGACAAGCAGGAGGGCAGCCGCGGCCCCTGCCCAGGCCCACGTGCGCACGGGAAAGGGGCGCGCGGGCCTCGCGGCACGCTGTCGGAGCCCGAGCCGGCGGGCCATCTCCTCCCGGGATGCTGTCCAGTACGGAGCCGGGGGCTCCGGCACCGGATCCTGGGCGACCGTCCGGAGGAGTTCCCGCAGGGCGGCGGCCTCCGCCCGACAGGCGCCGCAGTCGGTCAGGTGGCGCTCCACCTCGGGCGGGAGCGCCCCGGCCAGGGCCCCGTCGGCCACCTCGATCAGGAGGGCCTGGACTTCATCGCACCGCATCGGATCCCTCCTGCGCCCCGTACCCGTGGAGGCGCGCCCGCAGGTTCCGGACCGCATGGAAGAAGTTGGCCTTCGCCGTCCCCTCCGAGCAGTCGAGGATCTCGGCAATGGCCTTGTGGGAAAGTCCCTGCTGCACCCGGAGGATGACCGTGGCCCGTTGCTGGGGGGGGAGGCTCGCGATGGCGGCCGCCACTGCGGCCTGGCGCTCGGATTCGGCCAGGGCTTCGAGCGCCCCCGGGGCCGGGTCGGCCAGGGCCGTTGTCTCCTTCGTGGCTTCGGGCATCTTCCCGCGCCCGTGGTTGAGGCAGAGGTTCAGGGTGATCCGGTAGAGCCAGGTGTACAGGCTCGAG
>CAZRDA010000433.1:0-1664 GCA_964598715.1 uncultured bacterium
CCTCCCCCCGTGCGTACTGTACCAAGTGATACGATTCTGTCAAGCCTTCCCCCCGGCGCCTTCCGGCCCGCTGGCCCCTTGCCCGGCCCGCCGAGGCGGCGTATCCTCCCCCCACGCCATGCCCGAGCCCTCCGCCGTCCGCCGCCGCTTCCCCCGGGTCGAGGTCCTGGGGAACGTCACCGGGGGCGTCTCGTTCCTGCACGACGTCGCCCTCCTGGACCTGGGCGAGGGCGGCGCCCGCCTGGAGCATGCGGGGCGCTTCGCCCTCGACGCCCTCTGCTTCCTCCGGCTGCCGGCTGCCGAAGGGGAACTGGTCCTGAAGGCCCGGGTGGTCCACTCGGCGGTGAGCCGGACGGCCCCGCGCCCGGGTGAGGAGACGATCCTCCTGTTCCAGAGCGGCGTCGAGTTCCTCGGGCTTACCTCGGAGAAGCTCCTCGCCCTCCGGAAGCTAATCGACGGCCTGGGCGAGGCTCCGCCTTCCGCCTAGCCGGGGCCTCCCCTCGGCTGTCCTTCAGGTCCCTGGCAGGTAGTGCCGGAGGGCCTCCAGCAGGATGTCCCGGGTGATGGGCTTGGTGAGGTAGCCGGCGCAGCCGGACTCGGTGAGGGCGTCGGCCGCGTGGTCCTGGGGGTAGCCGGTCAGGGCGAGGATCGGGACGTTGGCCATCCGGGCCTCCGCCCGGAGGTGCTGGGCGAGGTCGAAGCCGTGGGCGTCCGGGAGCCGCAGGTCCAGCAGGACGAGGTCCGGGGCGGCCGCCGCCGCGACGGTGAGCGCCTCGAGCCCTGTCCCGGCCTCGAGGACGCTGTGGCCCTCCTGCTCCAGGAGGGCCCGGAGGCCCTCCCGGGTCGCCGGGTGGTCTTCGACGAGGAGGATCGTGGGCATGGCCCCCTGCCTACTCCGGCTCTTCCTGGGGCCGGCCGAGCAGGTCGGCCACCCGCTCGATGCCTCGCTCCCGCCTTACCTGCGCCACGAAGGCCCCGAGTTGCTCCGCCCGCTCCCCCGGGAGGTCGAGGAACTTCACCCCCATCCCCTGGGGGTAGGTCTTCCCCGGCTTGGGGTTACTCCAGATCACCTGGCCCTGGACCTGGAACGGCTCGGGGATCCCGGGAAGGTGGAAGCGGAGGCTGACTGGCCGGTCCACCGGGAGAGGGTGGGCCGTCCGGATGAAGAGTCCGCTTCGGCTCAGGTTCACGGAGCGGCCGCTCACGACGGTCTCGTAGTCCACCTGGACCTCCACCGGGGCCCGGGGGTCCTGAGGCGCTCTCTGGGTTAGTACGGCCTCCACGAAGGCCCGCTCCAGGGTCTGCCCGAAGGCGATCCCGTGGGGGACGATGGTCCCTCCGAGCTCGGTCCGCTCCGGCTTCCCCACCCAGGCGACCCGCCCCGATCGGGCGGCTGGCCCCGTCTGGGTGTCGAGCTCGACCGTGAGGGGGACTCCCTCGGGGAGGGCCCGGGGGAGCAGCAGCAGCAGCCCCCCCTCGCTCACGTTCCGGGTCTTCCCTTCCAGCTCGAGCGGCTCCCCGTTGGGGCCCTGCAGGCGGCACCGGGTCGGCAGGAACGCCTGGAACCGGGCGTACTGGCGCTTCTGGGCCGGAGCGATCTTCGGGAAGGTCTGGAACGCCACGATGGACCGCGTGTCCCGGTTCCTGTGACCACCGTCGTGGGA
>CAZRDA010000434.1:0-1658 GCA_964598715.1 uncultured bacterium
ACGGTGCTGGAGGCGGGGGACGGCGGAGACCTCCTCGAGCGGGTCAAGCGGGAGCGGCCGGACGTCATCCTCCTCGATCTCAAGCTGCCCGGCCTGGACGGCTTCGCCCTGGCCCGCCAGCTCAAGGCCGACCCCGCGGTCCGGCTAATCCCGATCGTGGCCCTGACCGCGGACCTCATGCCGGAGAAGCAGGGACGAGCGCTCGCAGCAGGCTGCGCCGCCTTCCTGCGCAAGCCGCTCAACCCGACGGAACTCCTCGAGGTGATCTCCCGCCTACTGGCACAGGCGGATTGACTCCGCCCAGAATAGGAGAGACACGGATGGCTCCTCCAGGCTCCCCGAAAAGGCCCCGCGTCCTCGTCGTAGACGACGAGGCGACCAATATCAAGCTGCTCACCACCATGATGCGGAGCGAGGGGTATGAGGTCGCCTCGGCCGCCGACGGCCAGGAGGCGCTCGCACAGGTGGCCGCGGCCACCCCTGACCTCATCCTCCTGGATGTCATGATGCCGGAGCGCGACGGCTACGACGTCTGCCGCCAGCTCAAGCAACAGCCGGAGACCCGGCTGGTTCCCATCGTGCTGATCACGGCGCTCGGCAAGGAAGAGCATCGGCTCGCCGGGATCGAGGCGGGGGCCGACGACTTTTTGACTAAACCGATCAGCGGGACGGAGCTCCGGGCGCGTGTCCGTTCGCTCCTGAAGCTGAAGGCCTTCACGGATGAACTGGAGCACGCCCACTTCGTGCTCCGGTCCTTGGCCCTGACCCTGGACGCCCGGAGCCGGTACACCGGGGGCCACTCCAAGCGGGTGGCGGCCGCCGCGATGGCCCTCGCGGAGGCGCTCGGTCTCACCGGGCCGGAGGTCGAGAGCGTGGGCCGCGGGGGCTTCCTGCACGACCTCGGGAAAGTGGGGATCCCCGACGCCATCCTGCTCAAGCCCGGCTCCCTCACCCCGGAGGAACGGATCGTCATCGAGCGGCACCCCGTGATCGGGGCGGACCTCGTGCAACCGCTCAAGACCTTCCACGTGGTGGCGCCGATCATCCGCCACCACCACGAGCGGTGGGACGGGACCGGCTATCCGGACGGCCTCGCCGAGGACGCGATCCCCCTCGGGGCGCAAATCGTCGGGCTCCTGGATGTGTACGACGCCCTGACGACGGCCCGCGCGTACCGCCCGGCCCTGACCTCTCCCGAAGCCCTCCAGATCCTGCGCCAGGAGAGGGCGGACGGGCGGTGGCGCGCCGATCTCGTCGAAGCCTTTCTCGCTCTTACCGAAAACGGACGCCGGCGTCCAGCGTCCTCCCGAAGTGGACGCGGAAGAAACGGACGGCGCGCGAGCGCCGTGGGGTAACACCGAAGGAGATACCGCGATGCGAATCATGATCGTTGACGACGAGATCCAGGTGGCGGAGATGCTGGCCGAGTCCGTGACCCGGCAGGGTCACGAGGCCATCGTGGCCAGCAACGGCCTGGAGGGACTCGCCGTGATCAACCACCGATCCTTCGACGCAGTCTTCCTCGACATCGTCATGCCCAAGCTGAACGGGATCGAGCTGCTGCGCCGGATCCGGGAGAGGCACCCCGCCTTGCCGGTGATCGTCATCACCGGCAACGCCTCCGCCGACGAGGTGGACGAGGCGCGCCGCCTGGGCGT
>CAZRDA010000435.1:0-1658 GCA_964598715.1 uncultured bacterium
GCCGGGTCGTCTTTCTGGACACGCCGGGCCACGAGGCCTTCACCGCCATGCGGGCACGGGGGGCCCAGGTGACCGACATCGTGGTCCTGGTGGTCGCGGCCGACGACGGCGTCATGCCCCAGACGCTGGAGGGGATCAATCACGCGAAGGAGGCGGCCGTCCCGATCCTCGTGGCCGTCAACAAGATAGACAAGCCGAACGCCGACCCCGGCCGGGTGAGGCAGCAGTTGGCGGACAAGGGGCTGGTCCCGGAGGAGTGGGGCGGGGACACCATCTACGTGGAGGTCTCGGCGAAGAAGCGGCAGGGCATCCAGAACCTCCTGGATCACCTCCTGGTGCTGGCGGAGGTCCAGGAACTCCGCGCCAACCCCACCCGGCCAGCCAAGGGGACCGTCGTGGAGGCGGAACTGGACAAGGGCCGGGGTCCGGTCGGCACCGTGTTGGTCCAGCAGGGGACGCTCCGGGTGGGAGACACCGTCGTGGCCGGGCTGCACTACGGCCGGGTCCGGGCCATGATGAGCGACAAGGGGCGGAAGGTTCAGGAGGCGGGGCCCGCCACGCCGGTGGAGGTCCTCGGCCTCTCGGGCGTCCCCGAGGCCGGGGACGTCCTGCTCGTGGTCACGGACGAGCGGAAGGCGCGGCAAATCGCTCTGGCGCGCCAGCAGAAGCGGCGGGAGCAGGCGGCGGTGGTGAGGCCCCGCGTCACCCTGGACGATCTGCACAAGCAGGTGCAGAAGGGGGAGGTGAAGGAGTTGCGCCTCATCCTGAAAGGGGACGTGCAGGGTTCCATCGAGCCGCTCAAGGAGTCGCTGGAGCGCCTCAGCACCCCCCAGGTGAAGCTGGAGGTCATCCACACGGGCGTGGGGGCGGTCACCGAGTCGGACGTGATGCTGGCCGCCGCCAGCAACGCCGTGGTCCTGGGGTTCAGCGTCCGGCCCGAACCGAAGGCGCAGAAACTGGCGGAGAGCGAGCGGGTGGACGTCCGGCTCCACACGGTGATTTACGAGGCGGTGGATCAGGTCAAGAAAGCCATGGAGGGCCTGCTCGAGCCCACGTACGTGGAGCGCCACGTGGGGCGCCTCGAGGTCCGGAACACCTTCACTGTGCCGAAGGTGGGGACTGTGGCCGGATGCTACGTGCAGGAGGGGAGGGTCGTGCGGGACGCCACCGTCCGCGTCGTCCGGGACGGCCGGGTCATCCACGAGGGGAAGGTGGCCTCCCTGCGCCGGTTCAAGGACGACGTCCGGGAGGTCGCCACGGGCTACGAGTGCGGCGTCGGCTTGCTCAACTTCGGCGACATCAAGGTCGGGGACATCATCGAGGCATACGAACTCGAGGCCGTGGCCCCCAAGCTGTGAGGGTCCTCCGATGGTGGTGGGCACCTGCGTGGTGGAGTTGCAGCTCCCGGAGAACGGCTCGCTCAAGGGCAAGCGGCAGGTCCTGCGGAGCATCAAGGACCGGGTCCGGGCACGGTTCAACGTTTCCATCGCCGAGGTGGACCGGCAGGATGCGTGGCAGCGGGCGACGCTCGGGGTCGCGGTGGTGAGCAACGACTCCCGGCTGGTGGATGAGATCCTGAACAAGGTCGTCAATTACATCGAGGGGAGCGGCGACGCCCTGCTTCTGGACTACAGCATTGACCTGGTGACCCACCGGTA
>CAZRDA010000436.1:0-1658 GCA_964598715.1 uncultured bacterium
GGGAACTTGCCGCGTCCACCTGAGGTCTAAGTGAGCATGCAGCGGGCCGAGGTGCCAGCGGCGGCGCCGACGGCGGCTGAAGCGGAGGAAGACCGTGATCTGGTGGATCGGGCACGGGCGGGGGAGACCGGGGCCTTCGAGACGCTGGTCCGCCGGTACCAGGGATGGGTGTTCACCCTCGCCCTCCGGATGGTGGGGGACCGGGCGGAGGCCGAGGACCTGGCGCAGGACGTGTTTCTCAAGGCCTACCGCGGCCTGAGGGGGTTCAAGGGCGCCTCCCGGTTCTCCACGTGGCTGTACGCGATCGCCAGCCACCACTGCCTGAACCACCTGAAGGCCCGAGGGCGGCGGGGAGGCCTGGGAGATGACCCCCCGGCTCCCGTGGATCGCCTGCCCGACGGGGCGCCGCGGGCCGACGCGCTGCTGGAACGGGCGGACCTGGTCCGGATCGTCCAGGCCGAAATGGCTCACCTGACGGAGGAGCACCGCATGGTCCTGATCCTGCGGGACATCCAGGGGCTCTCCTACGAGGAGATCGCCCGGACGTTGGGCGTGGAGCTGGGCACCGTCCGGTCGCGCCTCCACCGTGCCCGGATGGAGATGAAGGCGCGACTGGCGCCGCACCTCTGAGGTGAGGGCCGCATGACCTGCGACGAGGCCCGCGAGGCCTTCTCGGACCTCTACGACGACACCCTGTACGGTGCCCCCCTGGCTGCCGTCACCCGGCACCTTGAGGGCTGCCCTGCCTGCGCCGCCGAGTGGGCCGCGTTTCAGAGAGCAACCCAGGCGATCGCCGGTCTCGGACGGGCCGAGCCCTCCCCGGGGTTCGCGACGCGGGTCCGCCAGCGCCTGGAGGCCCCCTCGCGGGGACGGCGGGTGGTCGAATGGCTCTTCGTGCCCCTCCGTGTGAAGGTCCCCATCCAGGCCATGGCCCTGGTCCTCGTGGCCTTTGCGGGCCTGCTGATCTATCAGCGGACACCGGAAATGCGATGGGAGGCCGGATCCCGCGCGGCCCCGGCCACGCCGACGCCATCTGCACCCCAGCCAGCCGGTGAGCCAGCGCGCAAGACAGAGGCGGATAAGCTTCGGGCCGGTTCCCCGGAGGTGGAGCAGGCCCAACGCCAGGCGCGCCCGGGCGGTTCCGCCGCCCAGCCGCCCTCAGGCACCCTCGGGGCGCAGAAAGAGCGTGCGGCATCACCCCCCGGCCGGAGGCTCCAGCCGCCTGCCTCTGCTCCTTCGCAGCCGTCAGCAGCGGCCAGGGAAGGCCATCTCTCCTCGGCCCGTACCGGCTCGGCTGACGAACTCTACGCAACCGCTCTGGAGGATGCGAAGAACGACCGGTACGATCAGGCCATCGAGGGCTTGCGCGCCTTCATCGCGGAGCATCCCCGCGACGCCCGGGCACCCGAGGCTCGGTTGCGGCTGGCGGATGCGTACTTCGCCCATCAGCGCTACCCGGAGGCCATCTCCGAGTACGCAGCCTTGACCCGGGAGTTCCCCGATAGCCCCCTGATCCCCGCCGCCCTCTACCGCCAAGGCCAGGCCCGCCTGGCCCTCGGCGACCGGACCGGCTGCCAGGTTCTCCGGGATGCCGCCGACCGCTACCCGCAGGCGCCCGAAGCCGCCCTGGCCCGCGAGGCCCTCACGCAGCGGTGCCC
>CAZRDA010000437.1:0-1657 GCA_964598715.1 uncultured bacterium
AGCTCGACCGCGGGGGAACCCGGCTCACCAAGACCTACCGGATCCGGTGAGGGGGGGCGTCAGAGGGGGGAGACCACTCAGTGGCCGCGAGGCGTGGCGGGAGGGCAGAACTTAGGGGTGGAAGAACAGAATCCCGGCGTCGCGCAGGATCCTAGCGGCGGCCACCGCCGTGACCCCCCCGGCGTCAGCGGTTGGGCAGACCTCCACGAGGTCGAGAGCAACCACCTGGAGGTCGGCGAGGGCGCCGAGCGCCGCGAGCACTTCTCCCGTCGTCCAGCCGGCGGGCTCCGGGCAGGAGACTCCCGGCGCGAACGCAGGGTCGAGCACGTCAATATCTATGGTCAGATAGACCGGGTAGCCCGCGAGGGCCCCCCGGGTGGCTTCCAGTCCCGCCGATGTCCTGGGGTCAAGCCAGAGCGTATTCGCTTCCGCGAAGGCCGCCTCATCCGGAGTGCCTGACCGGATCCCCGCCTGGATGAGCCGACCAGGCCCCACCTGCTCCACCACCCGGCGCATCACCGTGGCGTGGGTCAGCGGCTCCCCCCCGTACTGGTCCGCCAGGTCCGCGTGCGCGTCAAGTTGGAGGACCCGCAGGTCCGGGTAGCGGGCGAGCGCTGCCCGGACCAGGGGAAGGGTCACCAGGTGCTCGCCCCCCAGGGCGAGCAGGGGCAGGCCAGTGCCGAGGATCCGCCCCGCCTCGTCCTCGATCGCCTTGAGTGCGCCCAGCAGGTTGCCGGGCGGCAAGGAGAGGTCGAGGGCATCGTACACCCCCACGTCACGGAAATCCGCCCGGAGCGGGAGGCTGTACTCCTCGAGGAACTGCGAGCCCTGCCGGATCGCCGCCGGGCCGTCCTTCACCCCTGCCCGGCCGCATCCGGTGGCGTCGAGGGGGACACCGAGGAGAACCGCCCGCGAGCCCGCCTCCGCCTCGCGGCAGCCCAGGAAGCGGCCGCTCACGGCAGGGCGCTCCTGGCTCGCTCCAGCATCTCCTCGACGGCGCGCGGGAGGGCGAAGGCCGCCCGGTGGACCTCCGGGCTGTAATACCGGGTCTCCAGCGCCTTCGCCCGGACCTCGTCCGGCCGGTCGTGGGGGTAGCGCTTGCTCCCCAGCATGAAGGACCAGAGCCCCGTCGGGTAGGTGGGAATGGCGGCGAGATAGAGGCAGGCCACCGGAAAGCGCCTGGCCACCCAGTGCTGGATCTGGCCGATGAGGGCCCCGTCCAGGTAGGGGGTCTTGGTCTGGGCCGCGAACAGCCCGTCCCCCTTCAAGGCCCGCTGGAGGCTGGCGAAGAACGGTTCCTCGAAGAGGGCGATGGCCGGGCCGACCGGGTCCGTGGAGTCCACCAGGATGACGTCGTAGGCATCCCGGGCCGCGGCCACATGGGCCACGCCGTCCCCGACGATGACTCGGGCACGAGGATCCTCCAGGCGGCAGGAGAGAGCCGGGAAGAACCGCTTGGCTGCGGCGATCACCCGCTCGTCAATCTCGACCAATTCCACGTGCTCGACCTCGGGGTGCTTCAGCACCTCCCGGACGGCCCCCCCGTCCCCGCCGCCCACCACCAGGACCCGCCGGGGCCGGGGATGGATCAGCAGGGGAACGTGGGTCAGCATCTCGTGGTAGATGTGCTCGTCCACCTCGGTCGTCTGGACCGCCC
>CAZRDA010000438.1:0-1654 GCA_964598715.1 uncultured bacterium
AGAAGATGTCCACCTCCGGTCGCCCCTTCCACTCCACGATCCGCCCGTAGGCGACTGGGGTCCCGGCGGCGAGGGCATTCACCTTCACCGTGACATTCCAGGTCTCCTTGGCGTACTCGGCGAAGGCCTTCAGCGCGGCGTCGTGGATGAATTTGGAGACGGGGGTGATGAGGACGAGTTCGTCCTCGATCGCCTGGGCGGCCGAGATGGCCGGCACCTGGCTGAGCGCCAGGGCCAGCAGCAGGCCCACCGCGAAAGCACTCCGGTTCCTGCTCATGCTCCCCTCCTTCCCGTCAGATGGCCAAGGGACGGCGGAGCAGGCCACTCCCCGGACCGGGGTGGCCTGCCGCTGCCCGCCTGGGGGCGAAATGGATCTCACGGACTCCGAGGGCCGCACTATGGCACGGCCCAGCACTGGCCTTCAAGCCATTTTTTCGCCGGGCGCTGCCGGCTCCCGGAACCGCTGCCCCAGCGCGACCTCCTCCCAGTAGGCGGCCATCTCCCGCTCCTGCCGGGCGCGGTCCCAGCCGCAGAGGGCCGCCATCCGGGCCGCGATGGCGCCGGCGCAATCTCTCCCGAGGCAGGGACTGGTCCCGATCCCCGTCCGCCGGAAGAGCACATCGGTCAGCCTCACTGCCGCCTCCTCCTCGACCACGTGCGCGACCTCCGCCGCAATGTCCGGGTTCGTTGGGCAGAGGCGCTCCTGGAGCTCGGGGCGCTCCCGGGTGCGGTCCAGCACCTGCCGGTAGCGCCGCCCGTACGTCTCGACCAGGGTCTCCAGCAGGGCCGGCTCGACCCCGTACCGGGCAGCGTCCGCGCCGGCGTCCACCGGGATTCGCGCTTCAAGGAGGGTCGCCTCGGTATCCAGGCCATCGAGTGCCAGCCGATGCGTTCGGACCGGGTTGCCCCGCTGGAGGAGCGCGCTGATCCGGTCCACCGCCTCTTCAGCCTGCTGCCGGTAGCAGGTCAGTTTGACCCCGGTGAGCGAGAGAAAGTTCTCCCCCTCCCCCTCCGCGATCACCTTATGCTCCCGCGAGACCTCCCAGGAGCGTTTCCCCTCCTCGTAGGTCAGGGGCCGGACGCCGGCATAGGTGTAGGCGATGTCGGCGGGGCGGATCCAGGCCTGCGGGAAGACCCGCCGCATCTCCGCCAGGAGGTAATCCACCTCTTCGGCTGTCGCGTGGAGGCGGTCCAGGTCGCCGACGAAGTCTGTGTCGGTGGTCCCCACGAGGGAGAAGGCGCGCCAGGGAATGACGAAGAACATCCGGTCGTCCCGAGCCTGCACATAGACGGCGTGGCTGGTCAGGCGCGGAAGCAGCAGGTGAACCCCCTTGGTGGTCCGCACGATCCGCCGCCCGCCGTCCAGGCCCGCCAGGGTCCGGATGTCGTCAATCCAGGGTCCGGTCGCGTTGACCAGGACGCGAGCCCGCAGGCGGGCCACCTCCCCCGTCAGGAGGTCCCGCACTGCCACGCCGACGAGGCGCGACCCGTCACGGAGGAACTCCTCCACCCGGGCGTAGTTGTGGACCTCGGCCCCGTGGCGCCGGGCGGAGAGGGCGTTCTCCAGGCACAGGCGCTCCGGGCTGAGCAGGAGATCATCGAAGTAGAACCCGGCCCCCTTCAGGTCGGTCGGATTCAGCCCCGGCTCCAGGGC
>CAZRDA010000439.1:0-1650 GCA_964598715.1 uncultured bacterium
GCTCTTCAAGCCCCACCGCCCGGCAGCCCAGCATCGCCAGGCGGACCCCCAGGACTTGTCCCGGACAGAGATGCCCGTGGAGCTTTACCGATTCCTCCAAGAGGTGATCGAAAGGGCCCATGTCTCAGTCGTATTCTTTACGGACTAGTGGCGCTGGTGCGGGGTCGGGGAAACGGCATTCCCCTCGCACACGATCGCCGTGGCCAGGCCGCCGGGGTAGTCGCCGTCGTTCGTGGCGAAGGGGATGATGTGGTCGTGGAACAGCCAGGTCCCGGGAGTACTCACCGTGAAGACGAAACCGCAGCACTCCCCGGGCCACGGTCAAGGTGCACTCCTCATCCGGCTTCTTCCCTCCTGCCGGGATGCGGGCCGCCAGAAGCCAGGTTCCCGTCTTGAGGCCTCGTGGGAAAGCAACCGGAGTGCCAGGCGCCTCCCGGGGAGGCCCTGGAGGAGACCATGCGGAACTCCCTGTTTTATAAGGGGCGTTGGGCCCGTCTGCCGAAATGGACGAGCGGGGCAATGGGGAGGACGGGAAGCAGGTGAGGCACGGCTGCCCCGCTGGCCCGTCGCGAGCGAGGCGTAAGCGCTAGAAAATAAAGGGGGGGGAGTTCTGGGACAGGGAGGCCCCAGAGCCATGGCCCCTGCCCCGAACCGAGACTGGCTTGCTGTCCACGAAGCCACTCGGCGGGGGGAAGCTGGGGGAACCGGACGCGCGAATCAGCAGCAGAGGCAAAGGCCCCAGAACAGCCGACATCGCCCCCACGCCTGGCCGGCGGTTCATTTTCTCTGCATCCCTTGCAAGACTCGAAGGAAGTTCACCACATCCCACCGCTCTCGGGGGGAGAGCGCTTCCTTCTGGTCCGGCATGAGGGCACCGCCGTCTCGAATGGTGGCGTAGAGAAACCCATCGGTCCGCTGCCGGAACAGTTCCAGTGTGAGGTCAGGCGGGGGAATAAACTTCGGGGCGACGGGGCCCCCTCCTTTGGCGTCAGCCCCGTGGCAGAGCGCGCAATAAACCAAGAAGAGGCGCTTGCCACTTTCGATGGACGCGGCCGTTGGCTGTACCGGATTGCGCAACCGCTCCCCGGCCTTGACCCGGTCCATCTGCGGCTCCCTGCCCTGCCTCGGGACCGCGCCCGCCGGCGGGGGGAGGGGTGCCTCCTGGGGCCGAACGGAGGGCTGTTTTTTCATGTCGGGGCTCCAGGGCCAGCCATAGGCGAGGCTCACCCCGATCACCAAGAGGGTCGCGGCGCTTCCCAGGCACCGCCCGAGCGCCCTCATGCCACCCCTCCTCCTACCCACTTCCGCGCCCGGGTGGCTCACCATCGGGGCGAGCGGGACCGGGAGCGGGGACCACGGAAAAGTTTTGCAAAAAGAACGCGTAGCTCAGCGCCGCCGCCCCCAGGAAGCCGGCAGTCACCCCTGCCTCGAGCCAGCCGAAGGGGAGCCCCTCCTGGTGCCACAGCGACGGGACGACCAGCACGTACCGCTCGAGCCATAGTCCTGCGGCGATCAAGACGCCCAGCGTCAGCATGATCCACGGGACCTGCTTGGCCCGGTGGCTGAGGAAGACCAGGAAGGGGATCAGAGACGTCGCGACCAGGACGCTCCAAGAGAGGGGTGCCCAGGGCCTCTCCCACACGCGGAGGA
>CAZRDA010000440.1:0-1649 GCA_964598715.1 uncultured bacterium
TGGCCAAGCACTCCGAGGAGTACCGGCCCCCCCGGGAGGGGGAGGGGAAGGCCGCCCTCCGGGAGCGCTTCAAGTCCCTCCTGAAGGAGCAGCCGGGGTCATGACGAGCGCGCTGGGGAACTTCACGCTCATCCTCGCCCTCCTGGTCACCCTGTACGGGGCCGTGGCCTTCGTGGTGGGCATGAGGCGGCGCAGTCCGCCCCTGCTGGCCAGCGCCGAGCAGAGCGTGCTGGTGAGCTTCGCCCTGGTGACGCTCGCCCTGCTCGTCATGGAGTACGCCCTCATCACCAGCGACTTCTCCATCCGCTACGTGGCCAACGTGAGCACGATGGCAAGCCCCGTCCGGTACAAGATCGCCGGCCTCTGGGGGAATCTGGAGGGCTCCATCCTCCTGTGGGAGTGGCTCCAGATCCTCTTCATCGGGGTCGCCGTCTTCCGGTTCCGGCGACGCCCCCACCCCCTGGCGCCCCACGCCTTCGCCGTCCTCATGGGGATCTCCGCCTTCTTCCTCCTCCTCCTGGCGGCCGTGACCAACCCCTTCCGGCAGCACTTCCCGATCCCCCCCGACGGGCGGGGGCTCAACCCGCTGCTGGAGGTGACCGACATGCTCGTCCACCCCCTGCTCCTGTACCACGGGTACGTGGGCTTCTCGGTCCCCTTCGCCTTCGCCATTGCCGCCCTCCTGACGGGTCGCCTGGAGAACGAGTGGCTGACCCTGACCCGGCGCTGGACGGTGGTGGCCTGGCTCTTTCTCACGGCCGGGGTCATCTACGGGGGCTGGTGGTCCTACCGGACGCTGGGGTGGGGGGGGTACTGGGCCTGGGACCCGGTGGAGAACGCCTCCTTCATGCCCTGGCTCACCGGGACCGCCTTCCTGCACTCGGTGATGATCCAGGAGAAGCGCGGGATGCTGAAGGTCTGGAACCTGGTCCTGATCATCCTCACCTTCGCGCTCGTCATCTTCGGGACCTTTCTTACCCGGAGCGGCATCCTCTCCTCGGTCCACGCCTTCGCCGAGGGGCCGGTCGGGATCTACCTCCTGGCCTTCCTGGCCGTGATCGTACTCGGCTCCCTCGGGCTCTTGCTCTGGCGGGCGGAGCGCCTCAAGGTGCCGGGCGAACTCGACTCCCTCGTCTCCCGGGAGAGCGCCTTCCTCCTGAACAACCTCCTCCTGGTGGCGTTCTGCTTCACGGTCTTCCTGGGGACTGTTTTCCCCCTCCTGGCCGAGGCGGTCCGCGGCGTGAAGGTGAGCGTGGGGGCCCCCTACTTTAATTACGTGAATGTCCCGATCGGCCTCGCCCTGCTCTTCCTCATGGGGGTCGGGCCCTTCATCCCCTGGCGGCGGGCCTCCTGGGCCAGTCTGCGGCCCAATCTTCTTTGGCCGGCCGCTGCTGCGGGCGCGGCGACGGTTCTCTTGCTGGCGGCGGGGGTCCGGGGGTTCTTCCCCCTCCTGGGGTTCGCCCTCTCCCTCTTCGTGGCCGCTACGGTTCTCCTGGAGTTCTGGCGGGGGATCCGCGCCCGCCGGCGCCTCCAGGGGGAGGGGTGGCTCGCCGCCTTCCGGGGGCTGCTCAATCGGAACCGGCGCCGCTACGGCGGCCTCATCGTCCATCTCGGGGTGGTCCTCCTCACCATCGGGATCGTCGGCTCCA
>CAZRDA010000441.1:0-1642 GCA_964598715.1 uncultured bacterium
GAGGCAGGCCTGCTCGCTCGGCCGAAAGGTCTGCCCGACGATCCCGGCCCGGCTCTCCGGCTCCTTGGGCAGGATGTGGCACGCGATGCACTCCACCCGGACCTGGAACATGTGACTCGGGATCATGGGTGTCCCCCGCCCCCCCATGCCCAGGTACATGAGGAGGACCCCCCGGTGTTTGTCCTCGTGGCAGTTGCGGCACTCGAGCTCCCCCGGCCGGTGCGGCTTGGCCGGAGGTAGGGGCTCGGCGGGGGCGGGGGCGGGGGGCCGCAGCGATGGCCGGGGACCCTGCGCCAGCAGGACGGGGGGACTCCCCCGGGCGAGGACTCCGGGGCCCGGGAGGGAAAAGAGGGCGACCCCTGCCGTGAGCCAGCCCGCCGCGATGAGGAGGACCGACCGCTTCACCGGGCGGGGACCTCCCCTGCCTGGGCGCGGCGCCGGCCGGCCGAGGCCACCGGGACCCCGATCGGCGGAGGCAGCCTGTGCCGGATCTCGGTGTGGCAGCGCGCGCACTCGATGTTGTGCCCGGCGACGTGGAAGTCGTGGAGGAACGGGGTGTCCGGGTAGCGCTGGAGCTTCTCCGGCTGGTTGTGGCACGTGAAGCAGCGCTCCCGCGGCGCCTCACCCTCCCCTTCGATCACGTTCAGGTGGCACTTCTGGCAGGCGACGCCGCGGCGCACCATCTCCTCGTGGTTGAACCGGACCGAGCCCACCAGGATCTCCCCCTTCGGCGCCTGGTGGCACCCGGTGCAGCCGCCGAGGGGCGTGAGCTCCCGCCCGACCTTCATCCCCTTGAAGTGGCAGAGGAAGCAGGTGGACTCGGTCACCTCGATGTGCGTGCCCACCACGATCTGCGAGTGGCAACTCGTGCAGCGGAGCTGCCGGCCACGGCGGACCTGCTCGAGATGGGGCCGGTGGTCGAAGATGATGCCGCGCTTGTAGACGACCTTCCCCTCGAGCAGGCGCTGGGAGTGGCAGCCGGAGCGGAGACAGCTCGCGTCCTCGATCTCCGCGAAGGGCTTGGACGAGTAGGTCTGCGTGGCCCATTTTGCCACCTGGGTCAGGGCCTGGTACTTCACCCAGAGCGAGTCGCGGAATCCGGGCGGGTAGTGACACTCGACGCACGCGACCATGTTGTGCTTGGAGGTCTTCCAGGCCGCCACGTAGGGCTTCATGATGTGGCAGGCGTTACAGAGGAGTGGGCTCGAGCTCACCTGGTAGAGGCCGGCCAGGGCGACGCTGCCCAGCACCAGGAGGGCCGCGGCGGCGATCAGGAGGAGACGCCCGCGGCGGCGGGCAGGCGGCTGGTCGGTCACCGGGTCCCCTCCCCGGCTGCGGCTTCCGGCTCGCCTCCCCCCGCCTCGGCCCGCAGGATCTCCTCCAGCTCGGCGGGATGCTCACTAGCCATCTGCTCCCCGGTCAGCCTCCCCGAGAGCCAGACCCAGCTCATCGGGTAGACGTCGGGTCGGAAGATGACGCCGTAGAAGTGCCAGACCAGGATGGCGAGGGTCGCCAGCCAGGCCTCGTAGTAGTGGATGACGGTGGCGAGGTCAATGCTCCAGAGGGGCCAGCGCCGCAGGACCGCGGTCTGGAACCACATGATCACGCCGGTGGCGGCCATCACGGCTGTCCCCCAGACGAC
>CAZRDA010000442.1:0-1642 GCA_964598715.1 uncultured bacterium
GCTCCTCAGGCCGCACGCCGGCGATGTCGTTCAGATCGGGCCGCCCAGACCGCGCCAGGAGAGGACCTCGACTTGGCCTCGATCACCCTTCCGGAATGGCTGAGCGATTTGAAGTCCTCTCCCACCGAGGAGGCAGTGGCGGAGGGGAAAGTCCGCGATCTCGCTCCTGCAACCATCCCTGCATGGCTCGAGGCCATGCGCCCGATCGAGACCTTTCGCTCGGTTGTCGAGATCCAGCCGGAAGAAGAACAAGCCGTGGAGGCGGCAGGGCCGCTTGCGGGCTTGCGGGGTGTCTTGCTCGCCGAACCGGTTGTGGCGATGCCGCATGCGGCCCCTCTCTCCCCCGGGCGCGTGGACATTACCGAACGGCACTACGCACAGGCGGAACTCCTGCAGAAAATGCTTGAGGAAGAGGCGCATGAGGCGCCTCTCGTCCCGGCTCGCCGCCGCCAACTCCCCCTGCTCCGCTGGGCAGTGAGCGCAGCCGTGTTCCTGGCCGTCGCCATTCCCGCCATTCTCGGGGGAACTTTCTTCGCCCCGCCCTCTCCCTCCCAATGGCCCCCAGAACTGGCCGGGTTCTTGAGCGTTGTGGAAAGTCTGCCGGCGGATCGGGCTGCGCTGCTCGTGTTCGACTATGAGGCCGGCTATTCCGGAGAGATGGAGGCGGTCCTTGGGCCGGTGATTGATGACCTGATGGCGCGCCGACTTCCGTTGGCGGCCTTGCAACGCCTCGAGCTGCGTACGCAGCCGGCGGAGCGGGTCCTGGCGCGGTATGCGACGTTGCACGGGTTGGCTTCTGGGGAAGGGTATGTTCACTTGGGTTACCTGCCCGGAGGACCGACTGCGGCGCAAGCGTTCCTGACCGCGCCGCGCCGCGCGTGGACGGCTGTGACGCAGGCTCCGGGCGCGGAGGACGTTTGGTCGGTTCCCTCTCTCGCCGCCGTCCACACGGCATCCGATTTCAGCGCACTCTTCCTTTTCAGTGCCGGAGCCGACAGCGCCCGCGCCTGGGTCGAGCAAGCCGGACCGATACTCGGAAGGACTCCCATGCTGGCCGTGGTTAGCGCCGGGGTCGAACCGATTCTCCGCCCTTACTATGATTCCCAGGACCCCAAGCTCGACGCCATCGCGAGCGGGCTCCCGCTCGCTCTCTCGTATGAGCAGGCAAACGGCCGGCAAGCAGATGCTCTCTCGCGCTGGAGTCCATACGGCGCGGGCATGCTGAGCGCGGAGATCCTCCTTGCCGGTGGAGCCGTTTACGGCCTGGCAGGGTGGGTCTTTCGCCGGCGCCTTCCGGCCTGAGGCCGAACATGCTTCAGCTCCCCCTCCCCGACCTGATCGGCACACTGGTGGCAGCTCTCCTCACGATCATGGTGTTGAGCTATCTGGTCGGTGACAATCCGTTGTTCCGGATCGCGGTCCATGTCTTTGTCGGGGTGGCCTCGGGCTACGCCGGTGCGGTCGCGTGGCACGGTGTGCTCGAGCCGGCGTTGGTCGATCCGGTGCGGCGGAGCGGGATCGCAAGTCTGGCACAACCACAGCTGCTCCTGCCTTGGGTTCTGATCCTGTTGCTCACGCTCAAGATCTTCCCGGCGACGTCCCGCGCCGGGAGCTTGCCCCTGGCCCTCCTGGTGGGCGTGGC
>CAZRDA010000443.1:0-1641 GCA_964598715.1 uncultured bacterium
GATGGGTCACAGTAGCAACCGGTGGTGGGAGCCGTCAAGCGCTTTCACGTAGTGTGATTCCCTATCTCAGTTGTTCGTATAGATGCACCCCGCCGCCGAGGGATGCGGCTGCAGACAGAAAAGTCCGGCGCCTGGCTCGGGCCAAGCGCCGGAAAAATATCCAGGGCCCCCTCAGACCATCGCCACCCCGCCGCCCACCTTCAGGACTGTTGAGACCCGGCAGCCGATATAGCCGTCGCGGAACTCCGAAGTGGACTAGGCCCTCCAAGAGGGGATTGCGGCAGTCGAGCGGCGGGGGTACGCGGGCGCCCACCTCCTGGGAGCGTTGTGGCGCCCTACTTGTAGGTGAGGCCTGTGACGCGGGATGCTGCATCGTGTGCGTACTCCGTAATAATCCCATTCGGCAGCGGGGAGCGCCTCACCGATCTGTGGTTTCACGGGTCAATCCTATGGTCAGTCCTCCCGGAACAGCGGGCTCGGTGAGCAGAATCGACTCCCGCCCACCCCTTACGTTTTCCCACTTCCTCCTTCTATGAGTTCCACGCAATTGAACGGAAGGAGCATCAGTGCGGTGTTGTACCGCTGTTGCTTCTATTGTCCCGCCCTTCAAGGTCCCTCTGAGAGAGATCACAACCTCTTTCTCTTCGTCAAGGAGTTCGGCCGAAAAGGCCTCGCCGGAGATGACAACTTCGGCCACACCTTGACGGACCCACCACTTGTTCGGCGTTGACTGCGCTGTAAACCATGCCCACGTGTGCTGGGCAGCGGCTGGGAAGGGCACGTCCCAACACAAAGAGGCTACCAAGACCGCTACGAGCCCCACCAGCCGTCGCCCGCACCAAGTTTGGCGTCTTGATCGGGCCTGGTGCTTTCCTAGCGCAGCCGCAGGCCAAGTGACTTTCGGACTGAACCACCTCACCCGCTCTCCTCCCTGAAATCTATCGACCCTCATGCGCTCTCCGGGCGGGGGACGGCGAAGTGACAGTCCTCCACCACGACGCGCCCGCGCTTCAGGACGGTCCGGACCGGGTTGACGCCGAAGTGATAGGGCAGGTGCAGGTGGTTGGGGCAGTCAAGGATCAGAATGTCCGCCTGCTTGCCGGGCCGAAGCGATCCAACTCTGTCGGCGCGGCCAAGCGCGGCGGCCCCGCCTATGGTCCCGGCCAGGAGGGCCTCCTCGGGGCTCATCTTCATCTGGGTGCACGCCAGATTCATCATCAGGAGCATGCTCTCGGTCATGCACGTCCCGGGGTTGAAGTCGGTGGCGAGGGCGACCGTGAGCCCGGCGGTCAGCATCGCCCGGGCAGGCGCATAGCGGCCGAGACCGAGGAAGGTGGCCGTGCCCGGCAGGAGCGTGGCCACTACGCCCGCCGCCTTGAGCGCCTGGATGCCCCTCTCGGTCACCGAGACGAGATGGTCGGCGGAGACGGCCCGGACAGCCGCCGCCACCTCGGCCCCCCCGGACGCCCCGAACTCGTCGGCGTGGATCTTGGGCTTGAGCCCCCGGCGCGCCCCCGCCCACAGGATCCGCTCGCTCTCGGCCGGCGTGAAGTAGCCCTCCTCGCAGAAGACATCGCAGAACTCCGCCAGGCTCTCGCCGGCGACGGCCGGGAGCATCTCCTCGACCACGCAGTCCACGTA
>CAZRDA010000444.1:0-1636 GCA_964598715.1 uncultured bacterium
CGGAGGCCCAGAAGCAGCGCTACCTGGTCCCGCTCGCCCGCGGGGAGAAACTGGGTTGCTTCTGCCTGAGCGAGCCCAACGCCGGGAGCGATGCCGCCAACCAGGAGACGACGGCCCGCCGCGACGGGGACACCTACATCCTCACCGGGACCAAGAACTTCATCTCCAACGGGGCCGAGGCGGACGTCGCCGTCGTCTTCGCGTCCCTGGACCGGAGCAAGGGGCACCGGGGGATCGCCGCCTTCCTGGTCGAGCGGGCCTGCCCCGGCTACACCGTGGCCAAACTGGAGAAGAAACTGGGAATCAAAGGCTCCTCCACCGCCCAGATCGTCCTGGACGGCTGCCGGATCCCCGCGGAGAACCTCCTCGGGAAGGAAGGGGAGGGCTTCAAGGTGGCCATGGCGACCCTGGACGGCGGGCGGATCGGCATCGCGGCGCAGGCGGTCGGGATCGCCCGGGCCGCCTTCGAGGCTGCCCGGGAGTACGCCAAGGGGCGCGTCCAGTTCGGCAAGCCCATCGCGTCGCTCCAGGCTATCCAGTTCATGCTGGCCGACATGGCGACCGAGATCGAGGCGGCCCGGCTCCTCACCTACCGGGCGGCGGCCCTGAAGGACGCGGGCCGGCGCTTCACCAAGGAGGCCTCCATGGCGAAGCTCTACGCCTCGGAGGCCGCCATGCGGATCACGACGAAGGCGATCCAGGTCCACGGGGGCTACGGCTACATCCTGGACTACCCGGTCCAGCGCTACTTTCGGGACGCGAAGATCACCGAGATCTACGAAGGGACCTCCGAGATCCAGCGGCTGGTGATCGCGAGCCACCTGCTGAAGTAGGAGCGGGCGTGGAGATCGTTGTCTGCCTGAAGGAGATCATTGACCCGGAGATCCCGCCGAGCCAGTTCAAGATTGACCCGGTGGCGAAGCGGCAGCTCCAGGAGGGCCACGCCCTAGTGATCTCCACCTACGATGAGCACGCCCTGGAGGTGGCCCTCAAGCTCAAGGAGGCGGCGGGCGGGACGGTGACAGCGCTTTGCCTCGGGGCGCCCACGGCGACTACTGCCCTCAAGAAAGCGCTCGCCATGGGAGCGGAGCAGGCGATCCTCCTGAGCGACCCGGCCCTCCCCACGGCGGACGCCTTCGGCGTTGCCGCCGCGCTGGCGGCAGCCATCCGGAAGCGCGGCCCCTTCGATCTCATCCTGGCCGGGTGCGAGTCGGGGGACTGGGCCTCGCGGGCGGTCGGGCCGCTCCTCGCCGAGGAACTGGCACTCCCATGCGTCGCCTACGCCTCCCGCGTGGAGGCGGCGGCTGGCGGCGTCCAGGTCCGGAAGGTGGTGGAGGATGGCTATGAGGTCATCGAGGCCCCGCTCCCCCTCCTGGTGACGATCACGAGCGACGAGAGCAACATCCCCCGGTTCCCGAAACTGAAAGACATCATGGCCGCGGGGCGCAAGCCGATCCCGACCTGGACGGCGGCCGACCTGGGCCTGGCGGCGGGAGAGAAGGCAGCCGGCCGGGTCGCGGTGGCCGAACTCAGCATCCCGGTCCGCGAGAGCCGCTGCGAGATCCTGGACGGCGAGAGCCCGGAGGAGAAGGTGGACCGTTTGGTGAGCCGCCTCCGGGACCTGAAGCTGCTCTAA
>CAZRDA010000445.1:0-210 GCA_964598715.1 uncultured bacterium
GATCAGTCAATATGGGGGACCCGTGGCCCCTCGTTTCCGGCGCCGGCCCGGGCCTTGTCACCCGGGATGATCTTGTCTATGGTGGAGCCCGCTGTCCGGCGAAGCGGTGCGCTTGGCGGGGGTTCCGGCACGTCTCGAGGAGGAAGCTCGGATGGCCACGCGACGGGGGAGCGGCTGGGTCGTGGGCATGACGCTGGTGGCGGTGCTGGG
>CAZRDA010000445.1:220-1633 GCA_964598715.1 uncultured bacterium
ACGAGGACGGCAAGGTCCTTCTCTTTGCCCAGCCCATCGCCAAGGCCGACTCGATCTGGATGGCGATCAAGAAGGGCTTCTTCAAGGACGAGGGGCTGGACGTCACCGTGAAGTGGTTCTCCGCGGGCACCACCGCCATGCAGACCTTCCAGTCGGGCAAGGAGGGCAAGCGCGGTTTCGGCGACTTCAACACCGGGGGGGAGCTGCCGGCGGTGAACTTCTGGCAGAACATGGACGAGCAGTACACGCTCTTCGCCATCATCGAGCGCGACACCGAGGGCTACGTCGGCATCGCCAAGGCCGACATCAAGACGGGCAAGGACCTCAAGGGCAAGACCATCGCCACCCGGGTGGGGTCCACCGGCTCCTGGTTCGTCAGCGAATACCTGAAGGCCCACGGCCTCAGCGAGAAGGACGTCACCATCAAGAACATGGATCCCCACATCATGCCCTCCGCCCTCGATCGGGGGGACATCGACGCCTTCTTCATCTGGGAGCCCTACGGGGCCCAGGCCCTGAAGATCTCCGGCCCCCGCGTCCACAAGCTCACCACCGCCAAGGGGTTCATGAACGGGTACCTCGTGATCGGGACCTGGAAGTGGTACCTCAAGGAGCACCCAGGGGTGGCCGAGAAGATGCTCAAGGCCGTCGACAAGGGCCGCCGCTACGCGGCCGAGAACAAGGCCGAGGTGATCCAGTTCGCCAAGGAACAGTTCAGCGTGCAGGACACCGCCCCGGTGGAGGCGGACTACGTCTACAACGAGCGGGTGGTGGGCCTGGACAAGGTGGCCTGGGACGATTTCCACAAGCTCTCGCGGTGGATGAAGGAGGCGGGGATCGCCAAGCGCGATTTCAATCCCAAGGCGTTCTTCGACCCGCGTCCGCTCCAGAAGGCCCTGCCCGAGCGGGTGTCGCCCGAGTTCCGCTGGTAGGATCGGGCCCCCGGCGGTGCTGTCGATCCGCCGCCTGGAGAAGCGCTTCGCCCTGCGCCGCGGCGAGACGCCGGTCAGCGTGCTGGCCGAAATCGACCTCGAGATCGGCAAGGGCGAGCTCTTCTGCCTGCTCGGGCCCAGCGGCTGCGGCAAGACCACCCTCCTGAACATCCTGGCCGGCTTCGAGCCGGCCTCCGCGGGCGAGCTGACTGTGGAGGGCGCACCCATCACCCGGGCCGGCCGCGACCGGGTGGTCTTCTTCCAGAACGCCGACGCCGCCCTCTTCCCCTGGCTCACGGCGGAGGAGAACGTGGGCTTCGGCCTCCGCGTCCAGGGCCTCGGCCGGGCCCGCCGGGCCCCGGTGGTGGAGCGCTACCTCAAGCTGGTGGGCCTCTGGGACGACCGCCACAAGTTCCCCCGCCAGCTCTCCGGCGGGATGAAGCAGCGCATCCAGATCGCCCGCGCCCTGGCCATCGACCCC
>CAZRDA010000446.1:0-1632 GCA_964598715.1 uncultured bacterium
GTTGCCCCCGGGCGGGCTCCACGGGAATCCGCCTCCCGAGGAGGCTTCCGAGTTGCCCCGACCAGGCCCCGGTGCAGAGGACGATGTGGGCTGCCGTGTAGATCTCACCGGGCGTCCGGACGCCGGCGACCCTGTCCCCCTCGTAAAGAAACCCCGTGACCGGGCAGCCCTCCACGAGTCGGGCCCCGAGAGACCGGGCCGCCTGGGCGAGGGCCCGGGTGAGTTCGGTGTTGTTGACGTGATGATCGCCCGGGAAGAAGAGGGCTCCCCCGATCTCCTCGGTGAGCCCGGGCTCGAGTGTGCGGACCTCTTCCCGTGTCAACCGCTCCACCGGCAGGCCCAGCCCGGCCTGCCAGCGGTACCGTCCCTCCGCCGCCTCGTCCCCCTCCTGGTCAAGGAGGTAGAGGATCCCCCAGTCGAGGTACTCGATGTCGATTCGGGTGAGGTCCTTCAGCTCCGGCGCCAGCCGTTCGTAGTACCGACGGGCCGCAAGGCAGAAGTCGAGAAAGGGCCCGGGTCCCGTCGCCTCGCATTGCGGCGCAAGCATGCCCGCCGCCGCGCCCGAGGCTTCCCCGCCGATCTCCCCCCGATCCAGGACGAGGATTCCCCTCACCCCCATCCGGGCCAGATGGTAGGCCACTGAGCACCCCACAACCCCCGCGCCTACAATGATGACATCCGCCGTTTTCGCCACGCCTCACCCTTCCATCCGGGCCCGGATGGTATTGAGCAGCCCCCCGTGCAGCAGGATCTCCCGCTCGCGGGGGGTAAGGTCGAGGACCGCCTCGAACTCCCAGCCTCCGGTCTGGTTCCGCACCCGGAGGGACTGCGCGTGGCGAAGGGCTTCCACTCCTTCCCCGATTTCCAGCTCGTCTCCCTGCTCTAGACGGTTGTAGTCCGCCTCCCCGATGCGCATCGGCAGGATCCCGAAGTTGATCAGGTTCGCCCGATGGATCCGGGCAAAGGAGCGGGCGAGCACCCCCTGGACCCCCAGGAACATGGGGGCCAAGGCGGCGTGCTCGCGGCTGGAGCCCTGGCCGTAGTTGAGTCCCCCGACGATGAATCCGCCCCCTTGTTCCCTGGCCCGCCGGGGGAAGTCCGGATCAACCCGGGTGAACGTGTACTCGGCGATGGCGGGAATGTTGGAGCGGAGCGGCAGGACCTGGGCGCCCCCGGGAAGGATGTGGTCGGTGGTGATGTTGTCCCCCACCTTGAGGAGGATCGCCCCTCGCGGGAGATCAGGAATCGGCCCCCGGAGGGGAAGGGGCTTGATGTTGGGGCCGCGCCGGATCTCCACCTCCGAGCCATCGGCCGGGGGCGGTAGGATCATGCCGTCGTCAACATGGAACGCCTTGGGCATGGGGATCCGAGGGGGTCTCCCCAGGGTCCGGGGGTCGGTGATAGCCCCGGCGATGGCGGTCGCCGCTGCCACCTCTGGGCTGGCGAGGTAGACCTTGGCGTCCGGGGTCCCGCTCCGCCCTTCAAAGTTCCGGTTGAAGGTCCGGACCGAGACACCACCCGACGGGGGCGCCTGCCCCATCCCGATGCAGGGCCCGCAGGCCGATTCGAGGATCCGCGCCCCGGCGGCGACGAAATCGGCCAGGGCGCCGCTCCGCGCGACCATCTCCAGAA
>CAZRDA010000447.1:0-1628 GCA_964598715.1 uncultured bacterium
GAGCGTCAGCATTCCCTTGACGCGGAGGGCCTCTTGCCGGATCAATCCGCGCAGGTCGAGCGCCTTCACCCATGGCGGCGCCACACGCCCCGTCGCGGGGAATGCCACCTGCGCCACCTCGTTGAGCCCGAGGGCCGCCAGGACCAGGACGAGCGCTGCTGTGCCCCTCGCCAGCGCCTTCTTCACTTCTCACCTCCCTGCCGAGATTCCGGCCTCGCCGGCTCGGCCTGCTGTTTCATCGTCTCCAGCGACTCCCGCGGCCGCAGGTCCTCCCGCTGCACCGGGGCCCCCCCCGGCCGCTCCGGCGGTCGCAGCACCACCGCCCCCAGGCTCTCGCCCATCCGCATCGTGTCCCGCTGCGCCCACGCCTCTCCCGCCAGCAGGAGCACCACCGCCAGCCCGATCAGGAAGGGCTTTGCGGCCGTCATCCTTGCACCTCTTCTGCCTGCATCGTGATCTCCGCGTAGTGCACGAGCACGCTGGCCAGCAGCCGATGCTCCACGACCCGTACCTGGGCGGGGCCCAATTCCGTGACGAGGCCGCCGAGCCCGCCCGCGCGCTGGCCCCGCAGGGCCGTGCAGACCGTCTCGATCAGGTCCTGGAACTCCTTCTCAGACCCGACGCTATCGTCGAGAGCCCGGTAGCCTCGCATGACCATCAGGTGCCGGCGCAGCTCCCGCTCTGTATCCAGGTCCACTGCCGGCGTTGTTTCTCGCGTGATCGTCCAGGCCTGGATCCGGTCCTCGCCCTGGATAGTCACCTTGAATGTCTCCAGGACCTTGCTCCATTCCGCCGCCCAGCGCTCGTAGTCGTGGATGATGCCGATATTGGCAACGCCCTCCAGGACCGTCTTGAGTTGCGTCCGGATCGCGGCGAGCCCCATCAGCGTCCCCCAAGCCGCCGGGCGATCGCGGCGCCCACGTCGTCGAAGATCTGGGAGAGCTGCGGGCGGAAGGAGGCGAGGGCGTCGCGGAACATGAAGCGGCCCGGAATTCCCCGCCTGGCGATCGCACGGCCGACCAGGAAGGCGACCCGGCGGACTTCCTCGCCCGGCACGCCCAGGATCCGCTTGACCCAGAGGTCCAGGGCGCCAGGGGGCGGCTGCTTCGCCCCGGCCCGGCGGCCCAGCTCGACGACGGCCGCATACGGGAGCGGGGACCCCACGACACCATGAATGTCCAATCCCCGCCCACGGACCTCACCCGCGATCGAGCCCCGCAGGCCGGCATCCTGGAGTACACCTCCTGGTGCCCGGGCCCGGACCCGACGCTCCAGCTCCTGCACCGCGGTCGCCATGCCCCGGTGGATCTCCTGGCCCACGACCTGGACGGCCTCCCGGCTGTCGGCGAGCGGGCCCTCCACGCGCGCGCTGAACTCATAGCTGACGGGCATCAGGCGTCCCAGCCCTTCCGGGGATGCGTGAGGCGGTCCATGCCCCAGGGATAGCCCTGGTCCCAGTCCCGCGTGGCCGAGGCAGCCGGCGGCCCGCCGAGATCGGTGATGCCCAGCGCCTTCATGTAGGTCCGCTCCAGCTCCCGCGCCCGGCTCGCGTACTCGGCCGCCTTCGACTTGTGGTCCACGCTGTCGGCGCCGATCGTGCTGTCCCCCTGCTGGCTGAAGCGGTTGGC
>CAZRDA010000448.1:0-1627 GCA_964598715.1 uncultured bacterium
TGACCAGGATGGCCCTGAGGGCCGGGAAGCGGAAGCCGCGGCTCACCTCCCCGACCGCGACGGCCAAGGGGCGCTCGGGGGAGGCCCCGACCCCGAGCGCGGCGCCGAGGGCGTGCTCCCGGAGAATTTCCTGGAGGCGGCCCCCCTGGGCCTCGCTGCGCGCCACGAGCGTCACCGCGAACCCCTCCCGGAGCCACCGGGTGACGTCCTCCAAAAAAGGCTGCAGGCGCCCCTGGTAGGGGGGAATCGCCTCCGTGGCGCACGCAATCGCCTCCCCGGCAATCCCCTCGGGAAGGGGAAACGGGAACAGGCCGACCCGGAGATGGGAGGCGAGGCCGGCCGAAAGGGTTTCCCAGGGGACGAGACGGGAGGTGGCCGGCGGGACCGCGAGGGCCGCCGCCGCGAAGCGCGCATCGGCCCGGGCGGCGTCCTCCCGTGCCCTGGCCGCCGCGGCCGCCACCTGCTCCGGGTCATCCAGGAGGCACAGCGCTTCGGGGGGCAGATAGTCCAGGAGGCTCGCCCCGCCACCCGGAAAGCAGGTCAGGTAAGCCTCCAGGCCGGGCGCCGCGCGCCCCGCCTCCAAGGCCTCCCGGATCGCAGGAGGGACCCGGCCCTCCGGGAGGCGATCCAGGGCGGAGAGCGCCGCCTCCCGGGAGTCCGGGTCGAGGAAGGTTTCGATCACCGGCAGCGCGAGGGCGCGGGGGAGGGGCCCGGTCGAGCGCTGCGTTTCGGGGTCGAAGGTTCGCAGGGACTCGATGGCATCCCCCACGAACTCGACGCGAACGGGCTGGTCCGCCAATGGGGGGTGGACGTCCAGGATGCCCCCGCGGAGGCTGAACTCCCCCGGCTCCGTCACCTGGGGGACCCGGCGATAGCCGATCCAGGTGAGGCGCTCGGCCACCTCCCCGGGGGAGACGAGGCGCTGGGGGTGCAGGTGGACGAGGGCCCGCTCGAGCGCCTCGGGCGTGAGGAACCGGCCGCTCGCCGCAGCAGCGGAAGCCACCACGAGGCCCCGGCCCTCCCGCAGGAGCCGGAGAGCCCTCAGGCGCTCCGCGGTGAGCTCGGGAGGGTACAGCGCGCGGGCCGCGGGATCTGCCGGCCACTCCGGCAGGTGCCCCACGCCGGCGGCGCCAAGGTAGAAACGGGCGTCGCGGACGGCCGCCTCCGCCTCCGCGCCCGTTCCGGTGAGCAGGAGACCTGGCCCGCCCGTGGCGCGCAGGCATGCCGCCGCCAGAAGCACCCGCGAGGCCCCCGTGAGGCCGTGCAGGGTGAGGGTGGCCGGCCCCTCCGCCTCCAGGTGACGCGGCAGGTCGAGGGCCGTGATTACCTGCTTCAGCAATGCCTCAGTCATCGGCCAAACACAAAAACCCCTCCACGCCAGGGGCCCGCAGGAGCCCCGGCAGCGAGGGGGAGGCGGACCGCCTCACTTTTGGCGGTGCCGCTCCAGGATGCGGGCGATGAGACCGGAGGTGGAAGCCCCGGGGGTCAGGGGGACCGACTTGACCACCCCGCCCCGCGCTTCCACCACCTCCCGCCCGATGACCTGATCGGGGGGCCAATCGGCCCCCTTGACCAGGATGTCCGGATGCAGGGCCGCGATCAGCGCGTCCGGATCCGGTTCGTCAAA
>CAZRDA010000449.1:0-1623 GCA_964598715.1 uncultured bacterium
GGCCGACCACCACGGTGGGGGTCATCACGTCTCTTACGGTCGTCGTTTTCACCTCGTCACCTCCGGGGCCAACGGTAAGGGGCGGCGGGGCCGGTCCCTAGGTCCGAAGGTCCCGCCCAGGGGGGGTCTTCTTGCCCGGGGCCCCGCGACCAAGGCCTTCCGGCACATGCTCATCCGCGCCGATCCCCTCTGCCCGCTCCGCTGGCCCGGTGCGCGCTCACTCATCCGCCGACGCCGAGCCCCGCTCGCCATCGCGCGACGTTCTCCACGTGGGATCGCGCTTCCTGGCCGTGCGGGCACGTGGCCGGGTCGTCGCAGGACGGGTTGCCCTCCATCGTGAAGAAGTCGAAGCAACACTGCGGGCAGAACACGTCCAGCTCCTCGGGGAGGTAGGGGCAGTCGTAGTGGTGGCAGCCCTTCTCCCCCTCGCCCGTAGCGAAGTCGAACCCGCAGCCCGGGCAGCTGCGAAACTGCTCCCAACGCTCCATCGGGATCACCTCCTCCATCACCTTCCAACGCTACTGAGACAGGGCCGTTCTCCGTAGGGTCGGAAGGCACCAAACGAAAAGGACCTATGACTCTGGGTGATCTATCAGCGCTGCCCGATCCTGGGAGGCCGCAGGTGCTCACTGAGGCGGAGAACGCGACTGTTGGGACTGGAGCGCCGCTTGGTCCTCGCAGGAGGTGGCCTCGCGCCGCCTCTTAGCGGCGGGCCACGTTCGGTCGGGTGGCTCGGAGAAGGGCGCTCACCGTGGGCACCCCCCGCTCCGACAGCTTGGAGGCCACGATCAAGAACAGCGAGGCCGTGGCCAGGGCGTCCTCCAGGGCGTGGTGGGGACTCGCCAGGGGGACGCCGTACCGCCGGGCGGTGGCCACGAGGGTGAGCGCATCGGGCCGGACGAGCCGGCCCTCGAGGCGGTCCAGGACCGCCGCGAGCAGACGGACGTCCAGGGTCCGCCGGAACCATCGCCACGGCCCGCCGCCGAAGACCCGACCGAGGACGGCGACCTCGATCCCCGCGGCCCAGGCCAGGAGGAACCGCCCGTCGAGGGCCCGGCGCAGCGGGTCCCGGACGTCGTCGAGCCCGGGGGCTCCTTCGAGGTCGACGGGGCGCAGGCCGTGGACCCTGATGGACTCGGGGGCCGGAGTCACCGGTGGCCGTACCTCCCGGTACGCCGACTCCCCGATCACCACCCGTCCCTCCCGAACAGGGACCAGGCCGTACGACACGACCTCAGGGCGGCGGGCCTCCAGCCCGGTGAGCTCGAAGTCCAGGGCGGCGTACTCTGCCTGACGCCACGGACGATGCCGAAGGTACCTGGCGGGGGGTTCGGGGAGGGGTCCCCTCACCGGATCCTCAGGCCCAGCTGCGCCGCCAGGTTCCGCTGACTCCGGGCCACGGTACGGAAGGCCTCCTTGAGGGCGATCCGGGACAGGGGACCCAGGGTCGTGGGGTCGAGGTGGCTGTCCGGAGCTCGGCCTTCCGCGATCTGGCGGCACTGGTGCTCGAGGCGGAGGGCCAGGAGGAGCCGGAAGGCCTCCGCCAGGCCGGTCCCGATCTCCGCGTCCACCCACCCGTGCTCGACGGCGCTCTCCAGGCGGGCGAGGGTGGGCTTCTCGGTG
>CAZRDA010000450.1:0-1623 GCA_964598715.1 uncultured bacterium
CGACCTCGCGCGCCGGGTCGAGCGCCACGCCGTAGCGCTGCTGGAACCACCGCGCGATGCGGCTTCGAACCTCGAGGAGTCCCGCGCTGGTCGGATACCGGTGGTTCTGCGGCACGAGCGCCGCCGCCGCGAGCTGATCCAGGATCGGCTGGGGCGTCGGAAGGTCGGGATCCCCGATCGACAGATCGAAGACCTCGCGCCCTGCGGACTCCGCTTCGTGACGCTTCCGCTCCAGCTCCGCGAAGAGGTACCGCGGCAGGACCTGAAGCCGCTTGCTGGGTTCGGTTGGCGCCATAGCCCCCGACGTTAACGGGGCGAGCGAACGGGCGTCAAGGGGCGCCTACCGGCGTGCTTTGGCCAGATGATTCTGTCCTCGCGTAACGGCGACGTGAAAATGTCCTCCCCATGGGACCGATCACGATGAGCCGTAAGGAGGCCCGGCGGCCGGGTTTGGTGGAGGCCGCGTTGAAGGGAAAGATCACGAACCGCGAGGGGGCCGCAGCGTTGGGCATGAGCGTGCGGCAATTCCGCCGGCTGAGGGGGCGCTACCGGACGAAGGGGGTTCAGGGGTTGCTGCATGGCAATCGTGGACGTTCTTCCTCGCGGCGTCTTTCAGCCCCGATCCGAGAACGGGTGGTGGCACTCCTGCGCACGACCTACGCCGGCTTCAACGATCATCACTTCACCGAGAAACTGCGTGAGGTGGAGAAGCTCCGGATCTCGCGAGAGGCGGTGCGCCAGATCCGCCAAGCGGCCCAGATCACACCGGTGCGCCGGAGGCGTCCGAAGCAGTACCGCGCGCGGCGGCTGCGGGAAGCGCGTCCGGGCGCGCTCGTGCTTCTCGACGGGAGCACCTTCGCGTGGTTCGGCCCCGAAGAGCCTCTCTCCACGCTGCTCGGGGCCATCGACGATGCCACCGGAGAAATCCTGGCCCTCCACTTTCGTCCCCACGAGGACCTTCACGGCTACACCGAGTTGCTTCGCCGCATGGCGAGGAGCCACGGACTTCCCGTCCAGCTCTACGGCGATCGCCTCAACATCTTCGTCCGCAACGACGCCTGCTGGACTCTCGAGGAAGAGCTTGCGGGAGTGCAAAACCCGACCCACTTCGGCACCATGCTGCGCGCTCTCGCCATCGGCTATATCCCCGCCGGGAGCCCCCAGGCCAAGGGGCGCATCGAGCGGCTCTGGCGCACCCTGCAGGACCGGCTCGTGAGCGAGCTGCGCCTCCGGTGCATCACCACCCGGGAAGCAGGCGAGAGCTTTCTCCCCCTCTTCCTCCCGGACTTCAACCAGCGCTTCGCCCTCGCCCCGCGAGAAAGCACCACGGCCTGGCGGTGCCCACCCAGCGATCTCGCCCAACTCCTCGCCTGCCGCTACTCCCGCGTCGTGGCCCGCGACAACACCGTGTCGATCCCAGGACGCTGGGCCCAGATCCCACCCGGACCTTCCCGTCGTTCCTACCAGGGATGCCGCGTGACCGTGCGGGAACAGCTCGATGGAGGGCTTCTCGTCTTTCACCAGGACCAGCTCATTGCCACGGACCGCGGGGCCCCCCCCCCCCCCCCCCCCCACCGGGCCGCCGCGGGGGGGGGGCGCCGCCCCCCCCGGGCCGCCCCGCCC
>CAZRDA010000451.1:0-1614 GCA_964598715.1 uncultured bacterium
CTCGTGCTCGGCGAGGACGACCGCCCGCTCGATCACGTTCTGCAGCTCCCGGACGTTGCCGGGCCAGTGGTGCGCCTCCAGCAGCGCCAGCGTCTCCGGGGCGATGCCGGTGATCGGCTTCCCGGTGCTCGCCGCGTACTTCCCGAGGTAGTGATGGGCGATGAGCGGGATGTCCCCCTTGCGCTCGCGCAGGGGCGGCAGCGGGATGGAGATGACGTTCAGCCGGTAGAAGAGGTCCTCCCGGAACTCCGCGCGTCTGACCGCCTCGGTCAGGTCCCGGTTAGTCGCCGAGATGACCCGCAGGTCCACCGGGATGAGCCGGTTGGCCCCGACCCGGCGGATCTGCCGCTCCTGGAGGACCCGCAGGAGCTTCGCCTGCAGGTTCCCCCCCAGGTCCCCCACCTCGTCCAGGAAGACCGTCCCCCCGTTGCCGTACTCGAAGAGGCCCGGGTGGGTCATGTGGGCGCCGGTGAAGGCGCCCTTCTCGTGCCCGAACAGCTCGCTCTCGAGGAGGTTCTCCGGGAGGGAGGCGCAGTCCACCGGCACGAAGGGCTTGGCGGCCCGGGCGCTGTTGACATGGATGGACCGGGCCACCAGCTCTTTGCCGGTCCCGCTCTCACCGACGATGAGGACGTTGGCCTCGCTCCGGGCCACCTTCTTGACCACCTCGAACACCTGGAGCATCGGCAGCGAGCGCCCGATGATGTTCTCGAAGCGGTACGACTCCTGGAGCTGCTCCTTCAGGCGCCGGTTCTCCTCCCGGAGGCGCCGCTGGGTGAGGGCCCGCTCGATGACCACCTGGAGCTGGTCGGCCGTGAAGGGCTTGGTGATGTAGTCGAAGGCCCCGGCCTTGATCGCCTCGACCGCCGTCTCGATGGTGGCGTGGGCCGTAAAGAGGATCACGGGGGCCTCGGGGTTGATCCGCTTCACCTCCTTCAGCACCTCCAGGCCGTCCATGCCGGGCATCCGGAGGTCCGTCAGGACGAGGTCGGGCCGCTCCCGCTCCACCAGCGCCACTGCGGCCCCACCCTCCGTGGCCGTCAACGGCTCGTGGCCGAGGCGCCTCAGGATCCGGGCCACCGTCTCGACCATGTCCGGCTCGTTGTCCACCACCAGGATGCAGGCCGCATCGGCCACGGCGCCCTCCCTAACGCTCCCCGGCAACGGGTAACATGATGAGGAAGGTGGTTCCCGCCCCCTCGCGGCTGCGGACCGTGAGGGTCCCCCCGTGATCTCGCACGATACCATAGGAGATGGCAAGGCCGAGCCCCGTTCCCTTCTCTTTCGTGGTGAAGAACGGGTCGAAGACCTTCGAGAGGTGCTCCGCCGGGATTCCCTTTCCGGTGTCGGTCACTTCCACCTCCACCGATCCCCCGTACCCGCGGGTGGCCACCCGCAGGCCCCCCCCCTCCGGCATCGCCTCCCGCGCGTTGGTCAGGAGATTCAGGACCACTTGCTGGAGGTGGTTCGCGCTCCCCAGAACCGCGGGCAGGCCCGGGGTAAGGCCTCGGTCCAGGGTGACCTGCTCACGGGCCAACTGCTTCTCCACCAGGACCAAGGCCTCCTCCACCACGGTGTTGACGTCCACGGGGCTGAGCCGCCACGCCTGCTGGC
>CAZRDA010000452.1:0-1611 GCA_964598715.1 uncultured bacterium
CTGAAGGACCGGGTCTACACCTCCGGCCGAACCTCGCGGGCCCGCCGGGCCGCCCAGACCGCCATGTACCACCTCCTGACAGGGCTCGTCCGCCTCATGGCCCCGGTCCTCTCCTTCACGGCGGACGAGGTCTGGGCTGCCTTGCCGAAGGTCGGGGGGGAGGCGGAGTCGGTCCACCTGGAGGCCTTCCCGGCAGTGGAGGCGGCGTGGCTGGACGACGCCCTGGGCGAACGCTGGGAACGCCTCCTCGGGGTGCGCGACCAGGTGCTGAAGGCCCTGGAGGAGGTCCGGCAGGCCAAGACCATTGGCAACGCGCTGGAGGCCCACGTGGACCTGCACGCCGGAGTTGCGCTGCTCGACTTCCTGCGTCCCAACGCGGCGGATCTCGCTACCCTCTTCATCGTCTCCTCCGTGGCCCTGCACGCGGACCGCGAGGTCCCAGAGGATGGCCTCACGGTCCGGGTGAGCCGCGCCCTGGGCCAGAGGTGCGGGCGGTGCTGGAACTACCGGGAGACGGTGGGGAAAGACGCCGAACATCCCACCCTCTGCGACCGGTGCGTGGCGGTCCTCGCGGGTCGTCCCTGAGGAAGGTGGCCTCCGGGTGTGGTTCTACGGGCTCGCCGGCGCCGTCATCCTGCTGGATCAGGCCACGAAGCTGCTCATCCAGCAGGCGTTCCGCCCGGGGGAGAGCCTTCCGGTCCTCCCGGGCTTCTTCAGCCTGACGTACGTCCTCAACCCGGGTGCCGCCTTCGGGTTGCTGGCGGGGGCGGCCGCCGCCTTCCGCGGGCCCTTCTTCATCGGCGTCTCGATCCTGGCCATCGGCGTGATCTGCTACTACCACGCCCGGCACGTCCGGGGGCAGCTCCTGCCGGCCGTCGGGCTCGCCCTGATCCTCGGGGGAGCCGGGGGGAACCTGATTGACCGCCTCCGGGTCGGGATGGTGATTGACTTTCTGGATTTCTACCTGGGGCCCTACCACTGGCCGGCCTTCAACGTAGCCGACAGCGGGATCACGGTCGGGGTGGGTCTCCTCCTCCTGGAGATGCTGCGGGAGCGGCGGGGGAATGGGCGGGAGGCAGCCGGCGCGTCTTGAAGGGGGTCGGGTCCGAACGTTCCGGGTGCCGGCGGGGGCTCGAGGGGAGCGCCTGGATCGGTTCCTGGCCGCTTCGAGCGGGCTGACGCGCGCGCGCATCCAGGCGCTGATCGCCCGCGGGCGGGTAGAGGTCGGCGGGGCCCTTCGGAAAGCCAGCGCGCCCCTGCGGGGCGGGGAGCAGATTACCCTCAGCCTCCCCCCGCCTGAGCCGAGCGATCTGACGCCGGAGCCGATCCCACTGGAGGTGCTCTACGAGGACGCCGACCTGCTCGTCATCAACAAGCCGGCGGGCCTCGTGATGCACCCGGCGGCGGGCCGTCGGACAGGAACGCTCGTGAACGCCCTCCTGCACCGCTGCCCCGACCTGCGGGGGATCGGAGGGGTGGAGCGGCCCGGCCTGGTTCATCGTCTCGATAAGGACACCTCCGGCTGCCTCGTGGTGGCGAAGACCGAGGCTGCCCACGGAGGGTTGAGCGGCCAGTTTGCAGCCCGACAGGTCCGCAAGACCTACCTCGCCG
>CAZRDA010000453.1:0-1607 GCA_964598715.1 uncultured bacterium
CGGGCGACGAGGGGGCCCAGGACGAGGACGGAGGCCCGCATCGTCCGGACGAGATTGTAGGGGGCCTCGAAGCGACCGACGGCCCGGCCCGAGACGGTCAGTTCCCCCGCCGCGTCTCCCTCCACGGTCGCCCCCATGTGGCGGAGGAGACGGCTGATGGTCTCGATGTCCTTGAGGCGGGGGACGTTGGCCAGGTGGAGGTCGCCGTCCGTGAGGAGACCGGCGGCGATGCTGGGAAGCGCCGCGTTCTTGGCCCCGCTCACCCGGACACTCCCCTCGAGGGGGGTTCCGCCGCGGATCAGGAGCTGGTCCATGGCCATTTGAGGAGGCGCACGCCTACCCGGCCGCCTCACGCCTGGCGAGGCAGACCCGGTCCCGGTGGGCCAGGTCCCTCACGACCGCGTGCACGGCAAGGCCCGGTGACGCAGCGAGCAGGGACCGGACCGCCCCGGCCTGGCCCGCCCCCACCTCCACGGCCAGCCATCCTCCCGGCCGGAGGAGGCGGGGGGCGCCGGCCGCCAGGGCCCGGTGGAAGACGAGCCCATCGGGGCCGCCGTCCAGGGCGACCTGAGGCTCGAAGCCGACGATCTCCGGCTCGAGCCCCTCGAGTTCGGCGGTGGGGATGTAGGGAGGGTTGGCGACCAGGGCGTCCAGGGCGCCGGTCAGATTCGCCGCAAAGAGGGGGGCGGTGAAATCCCCCCGGAGGAAGGTGATCCGCCCATCCACGCGGAAGCGGCGGGCGTTCTCCACCGCGACTGCGAGCGCCTCAGGGCTCGCGTCGGTCGCGAAAACGCGCGCCTCCGGGCGCTCGACCGCGAGCGCGATGGCGATGGCCCCGCAGCCGGTTCCGAGGTCGGCGATCGTCAGGGGAGCGGCGGCGCGGTCCGCGAGACACTCCAGGATCGCCTCGACGAGCGTCTCCGTCTCGGGGCGGGGGATGAGAACGGCGGGAGTGACCGTCAGGGGCAGGGACCAGAACTCCCGGGTCCCAGTGAGATAGGCCACCGGCTCCCGGGCAGCACGCCTCTCGAGGAGAGCGGCGAACCGGCCGGCTGCCTCGGCCGGGAGGACCTCGAGGCGCCCGTACAGGGCGGCACGATCGCAGCGGAGCGCGGCGGCGAGCAAGCACTCCGCGTCGAGCCGGGGGGTGCTCACCCCGGCGGCAGCGAGCCGCTCGGTCGCCTCCTCCACAAGCCCCTCCACTCTCCTCTTTCCGTTCACTTACGAGACCGCCTTCAGCCGCTCGGCCTGGAAGTGGGCCGTGAGGGCCTCGATGAGGGGTGGAAGGTCCCCGTCCAGGATAGCCGGGAGGCTGTGCAGGGTGAGACCAATCCGGTGGTCCGTGACCCGGTTCTGGGGGAAGTTATACGTCCGGATCTTCTCCGCCCGCTCCCCGGTCCCCACCTGGCTCCCCCGGTCCTGGTCAATCCTGGCTCGCTGCTCCTCCTGCGCCCGCTCCAGGAGGCGTGCTCGGAGAACCTTGAGGGCCTTGGTCTTGTTCTTGTGCTGCGACTTCTCGTCCTGGCAGGTGACGACCAGGCCCGTCGGGAGATGCGTGATCCGAACGGCGGAGTCGGTGGTATTGACGCTCTGCCCGCCGGGTCCCG
>CAZRDA010000454.1:0-1602 GCA_964598715.1 uncultured bacterium
GAGTTCAGACGTGTGCTCTTCCGATCTCCAGAGCCACCCGAGACGGGTCAGGAGTCCCGGCGTCTCGCTGGCCAGCCCCAGCATCATCGCCAGCATGAAGACCAGGTAGCCGCCCAGGGTGTTCGGCTCCCCCCCGCCCTCCCCCTCGAAGGGCGCGGTCACCCGCTCCCCGGACGGAATCTGGGCCAGGGCGAGGAGGGAGACCACGGCCACGGTGAAGACGGCGGTGAAGAGGAACCGCTTGATCTGCCGCTCCTCTGTGAGGTGGTTGACCACCAGGAAGTACACGACGAAGTACTCCAGGTACTTGAGGACGAAGAAGAACCCGGTCAGCGGCCGGACGCTCCCGAAGAGGATCCCCAAGCCGGTCGAGACGATGCAGGAGGTGGCGTACAGCAGGATCGGGCGGTTGAGGGGTGTCTGGCGGATGAGACCAAGCTGTTTATAGACCGCCATGCGGCTGAGCCAGGAGAACCCCACGATCAGCAGGATCAGGTCCTCGATCCGCACGGTGACCTCGCGGCTCGCCTCCACCGAGCCGGCGGGGGCCGGCTGGAGCAGGACGATCTCGGGGGAGAGGAGCATCGAGAGGATAATGATGTGGAGCGCGGCCTCCGTGTGGACGAAGGCCACTACGAAGAGGGCGCCGGCGAGCCCGAGGGCCAGCGCCATGGTCGGGGTGAAGTGGGAGACGAAGAGGGCGAGCAGGACCGTGAGGAGGCCGACCCCGAGGAGGGTCGCCGCCTGGGTCGGGTCCAGGGCGCGCGGCAGCACCGGCATTCCCGCCCCTACCGCTCTACCACGGCGGGGGCGGCCCCGAGGCGGGCCAGGGAGGCCCCCACAGCCGCCGCCTCCTGGCGCGTCCGAAAGGCCTGGAGGCGCCAGCGGCGGCCGAGGCCCTCCCCCACCTCTTCGGGGAGGTAGCCCAGCGCTTCGCACTTCTCCCGCAGCGCGCGGGCCTGCCCCTGCTCCTCGGGAGGGGTGAGATCGAGGACGAAGGGGAGACGATGGACGGCGAAGTCGGTCACCACCCTCCGGACCTTCAGGGCGGCGGCCGCCTCCCTGGCCTCGGCCGCGGTCCGATAAGCCCCCAGGTAGATCCGGCGCACCCGCAGGCCCTCGGGACTGACGGTGGGGAGGGTAAAGGCCGGGTACCCGGCGGCTCGCAGGCGGCGGGTCTCCCCCAGGGCTTTCGCGGCGGTCTCGAACGAGGCGACCTGCAGGGCGAAGGGCGCCGGATCGTCCGGAGGCCCCGGGTCCTCCGGAGGCGCCGGCTGGTCCGCCCTCTCGGGGAAATCCGCCGTCGCCTCGGCGAGGGCGGTATCGGGCTCGGTCCCCGGGGAGGGCGGGACGGGCCGTGCCTCTTCGAGCGGGGGGAGACCGTCGACCGGGGGGCCGACCAGGCCTGCCCGAGGCGCCGCTTCTGCGGGGGGAAGGGGGGGACCCGGCTTCCTGGCCTCAGGCCTCGCCCTGGCGGCATCACCCTCCTCGGCCACGAAGGAAGGGCTCCCGCCGGCCGGCTGCCGGAGGGGCGGCGCCGGCGCGCTCTCGCCCTTCGGCGCGGCCGGCCGCTCAGGCGGGGGGGGCTCGGGCTCGGGGGGG
>CAZRDA010000455.1:0-1601 GCA_964598715.1 uncultured bacterium
GCGGTCCGGAGCGAGATCCGGAAGCTTCAGAAAGAGTTGGGGATCACCACCATCTACGTGACGCACGACCAGGAGGAGGCGCTCTCCCTCTCGGACCGCATCGCCGTCCTGAACCATGGGAAGGTCTTCCAGGTCGGGACCCCCAGGGAATTGTACGAGCAGCCCGCCACCCCCTTCGTGGCCGACTTCATCGGGGTGAACAACCTCATCCCGGGGACGATCGCGGGGGAAGGGGAGACTCTGCTACGGGTCCGGACGGCCCTGGGGGACCTCCAGGCCGTGAGGCGGCCGGGGCTGAAGCCGGGTGACCGGTGTCTGCTCTCCGTTCGGCCCGAGAACACGCTCCTGGCCCCGGTGGGCGGAGACGGGGGGGGCGAGAACAGGATCCCCGGGAAGATCGTCTTCGCCTCCTACCTCGGGAACGCTCTCCGCTACGACGTGGAGGCGGCGGGCGGAACCCTGCTCAAAGTGGACGTCCGGGATCCGGGGCACCACGAGCGGCTGGAAGTGGGGGCGTCGGTCACCGTGGTCTTCTCGGCTGGGAGCACCCTCCCCATTCCCGCGTAGACGCCCCCCGGGCAAAAATCGCATGGCCGAGCCTGTGGCCCTCCCCGCGGCCCCGGCCGCCGCGCCCCTCACCCGGACCCGCGTCGCCGCCGTGGCCGGGTTCGGCGCCATCTGGGGTTTCCTCCTCCTCGCCCTCCTCTACCCACTGCTGCGCATCTTCTACGACGCCTTCTCCAATGACGCCGGCGCCCTCACCCTGGAGAACTTCCGGGAGTTCTTCACCGATGCCTTCTACCTCCGCTCGCTGGTGAATTCCCTCCTCCTCGGGTTCGGGACCGTCCTCACCACATCGGTGGTGGGGATCGCGGTCGCCGTCCTGCTGGTCCGCTACGAGTTTGCCGGGCGGGGCCTCTTCTCCTACCTCACCTTGCTACCGATTATCTCGCCGCCGCTGGTGGGGGTGCTCGGGTTCGTGTTCATCCTGGGGCGGGCCGGGACGGTGAATGTCGTCCTCATGGATTATTTCGGCCTGCGGGAGCCGATCAACTTCATGTACGGGGTCCACGGGGTCCTGCTGGTGGAGACCCTGCACCTTTTTCCCATGATCACCCTGAACGTCCTGGACGCGCTGGCGAAGATTGACCCGAGCCTGGAGGAAGCGGCGGAGTCGGTCGGCTCCCGGGGCTGGCGCAAATTCTGGACGATCACCCTCCCCCTCACGACCCCGGGCTATGTCGCGGGGGCGCTCCTGGTCTTCATCTGGACCTTCGCCGACTTCGCCACCCCGCTCGTGGTGGGGGTCCATGAACTTTTGGCCTCCCAGGCCTATCTCAACATCGTCCAGTTCGTGGACCGACGCCTCTTCCGGATGGGGATCGTCATCTCCGTCCTGATGGTGCTGCTGGCGATTGCCTTCCTCGTGGCCGCGAGGCAGTACGTCGCCATCAAGGACTACTCCTCCCTGGCGTACTCCCGGGTGGAGCGCCGCCGCCTCTCCCCCGGGAAGCAGGCCCTGGCGGTCACGTTCCTGGGCCTGCTGCTGTTCCTGGCCTTCCTCCCCTTCCTGGGGGTGACGTTGGCCGCCTTCGGCAGGG
>CAZRDA010000456.1:0-1601 GCA_964598715.1 uncultured bacterium
TGCAGGTCCCCTCGGCCATGACGATGACGCCCCCCGAGCCCCCCATGGAGCCGGCAGCGGCCAGCGACTCGAAGTCCATCCCCACGTCCAGGTGCTGGGGTGTGAGCACGGGGGCGGAGGCACCCCCCGGGATGACCGCCTTGAGCGCCCGCCCGCCGCTCACGCCGCCAGCGTGCTCGGTGAGGAGCTCCCGGAGCGTGACGGAGAGAGGCAGCTCGTAGTTCCCGGGCCGGTTCACGTGGCCGCTCACGGAAAAAATGCGGGTTCCCTTGCTCTTCTCGGTCCCGATCGCAGCGTACCACGCGGGGCCCCGGGTCAGGATGTGGGGGAGATTGCTCAGGGTCTCCACGTTGTTCACGACGGTCGGGCACTGGTAGAGGCCCCGAACAGCCGGAAACGGGGGCCGGATCCGGGGCATCCCCTTCTTGCCCTCCAGCGACTCGATGAGCGCCGTCTCCTCCCCGCAGATATAGGCCCCCGCCCCCCGGTGCAGGGTGATCTCCAGGTCGTAGCCGCTCCCCAGGATGTTCTTCCCCAGGAACCCCTGGGCGCCCGCCTCGGTGAGCGCCCGCGCGAGGACGGTTGCGCCGTACACCAGTTCGCCCCGGATGTAGATAAAGGAACGGTGGCAGCCGATGGCGTAAGCCGCCAGGACCATCCCCTCCAGCAACTGGTGCGGGTCCCGCTCGAGCAGTTGGCGGTCCTTGAAGGTCCCGGGCTCACTCTCGTCGGCATTGCACAGGAGATACTTGGGGCGGTCGGAGTCTTTCGGGACAAACCCCCACTTCAGGCCCGTGGGGAAGCCCGCGCCCCCGCGCCCCCGGAGCCCCGAGCGCTTGACGATCTCGATCACCTCGGCGGGCGGGATCTTCCCCAGGACGCGCCGGATCGCCTCGTAGCCGCCGCAGGCCACGTACTCCTGGAGGGTGCCGCCGTACCCGGGCTGCTCCATGTTCTTCAGGAGGATCTTCTCGTAGGTTCGCATCGCGCTGATCCCGTCGCCGCCATGCGGGACGCCCGGTGGCCGCCAGCAGCCGACGGCCCCGGTCCCGGCGCCCGCCCGGCGCTCAGGGCTCCGGGCGGTTACGTTCCGTTCGCGGCCGCGCGCCATTGCTTCAGGAGCGCGCGCGCCTTGTCCGGCGTCAGGCTCTCGTAGTAGTCGTCGTTCACCTGCATCACGGGCGCGGTGCCGCAGGAGGCCAGGCACTCCACCCGCTGGAGGGTGAAGAGGCCATCGGGGGTCGTCTCGTTCTCCCTGATGCTCAGCTCCTCCTTGAGAGACCCGATGATCCGCTCCGCCCCCATGAGCGTGCAGGACAGGTTGTGGCACACCTGGAGCCGGCGCTTCCCCACCGGTTGCAGGTTGAACCAGGTGTAGAAGGTGGCCACCTCCAGGACCTGCACCGGCT
This sequence comes from uncultured bacterium, assembly GCA_964598715.1. Lineage (GTDB taxonomy): Bacteria > Methylomirabilota > Methylomirabilia > Methylomirabilales > JACPAU01 > JACPAU01. Next base: position 1,410 of record CAZRDA010000456.1, read on the forward strand.
GGAGGTTGAGGCGCCGGGCCACCTCCTCCATGGCGGCGGGCGAGAGGTGCCCCTGCTCCCGCTGCACCAGGTGGAGGAAGGGGAGGAGGGCCGACCGCTTCTCCGGGTAGCAGGCCAGGATGGCCGCGAACTCCCGTTCCGCCTGCTCGCCGAACGTCACCGGTCAATCTCCCCGAGGACGATGTCAATGCT
>CAZRDA010000457.1:0-1590 GCA_964598715.1 uncultured bacterium
GCTCCTGCGCCGTCCGCCCACGCGCGGCAAGTATAGCACGGCCCCCCGGGGGGGCAAACGGGGGGGGCAGGAATTGCCGCAGAGGCGCGGGGCGTCCGCTACATCCCGGAGCGGCGGCCGGGCGTCGACCGGAAAGGCTTGCGGGGACTGCGGCCGAACCGTCACGAGCGGGCCCACGCCGTGGCACGGCCCTTGCACCGCTACAGGGTACTCTCCAAGTTCTGCGGCCGTTCGCTGCGGCCGTGCCCCCCGCCGCGGCGGCCGCGCGATGCAGTCGGTGACGAGGGCGCACGGGGGACGCGATGACCGTGCCGGAATCCTCCGCGAGACCGGGAAAAATGCTTGACTCCCTTTCGGTCTTCCCTACTATACTAGGCGGGATTTTCGGCGGACCCAGCGAGGCAGCACACCATGAGTCCGGCCACGAGGGGGGGAAACCGCTCATCGGAGGAACCGAGCGCGGCGGAGCCGCGCGAGCGCCTCGCACACGGAACTGAGGGCAGCCCGGGAGCCGCGGGCTTGACCAACCGGGAGCGGGTGACGGCCCGCCTGAGCTCGCTGCGACGCACGGTGCGCCGGCTCTCCGGTCAGCTGCCCAGGGAGGACGCGGTGCCGGTGAAGAGGACGGGAGAGTACGAGCCCGAAGTCGATGCCCTCCAGGCCCAGGTGAAGGCCCTCGAGGAGGAGGTGTATCACCTCCGCCGCCGCCTCGAGCAGGCCCCCCGGGAGTTCGAGTTCCTCCGGGCGAAGCTCCACGCCTCCCGGGAGCAGCTCGACCAGGCCTACCAGCAGAACGAGCGCCTCGTCCAGGCCCTCCACCAGGCGAAGGAGCAGGTCGCCGCCCTGAAGGAGGAGGTGGACAAGCTCTCCGCCCCCCCCTCCTCCTACGGGATCTTCGCCGAGGCCAACCCGGACGGGACCGCCACCATCTACACCGCCGGCCGCAAGCTCAAGGTGCACCTGCACCCCGCGCTCAACCCCGCCACCCTGCGCAAGGGCCAGGAGCTGATCCTCAACGAGGCGCTGAACGTGGTGGAGGCGAAGGCCTTCGACATCCAGGGGGAGGTGGTCCGCCTGAAGGACCGCCTGGATGCCCGCCGGGCCGTGGTGACGCTGCACGCCGATGAGGAGCGGGTGGCGGAGCTCGCCGAGCCCTTGCGGACCGAGCCGCTCCAGGTGGGGGATCACCTCCTCTTCGACCCCCGCTCCGGCTACCTCCTGGAGCGGCTCCCGAAGGTGGAGGTCCAGGACCTCCTGCTCGAGGCGGTCCCGGACATCACCTACGCCCAGGTCGGGGGGCTCGGCCCCCAGATCGAGCTGATCCGGGACGCCCTCGAGCTCCCCTACCTGTACGCCGAGCACTTCCGGACCCACAAGCTCCTCCCCCCGAAGGGGGTGCTCCTGTACGGCCCCCCGGGCTGCGGCAAGACCCTCATCGCCAAGGCCGTGGCCCACTCGCTTGCGAAGCAGCTCGCGGCCAAGACCGGCCAGGCGATCACCGGCTACTTCCTGAACGTCAAGGGCCCCGAGCTCCTGAACAAGTACGTGGGGGAGACGGAGCGGAAGATCCGGGAGATCTTCGCCCGGGCG
>CAZRDA010000458.1:0-1585 GCA_964598715.1 uncultured bacterium
CAGGTAAGGGGCACAGTAGGCGTTGCCGGGGTCGAAGGGGCTGTCGCGGAAGGCCGGTTCGACGTACTTCAAGTTGGGGATCCGCTCCGCCGCGAGCGGCTCGAGCAGCCCCTGCTCGCGCAGCGTAGCCACCATGTAATCCGACGGGACGATCACGTCGTAGTCCCCGGCCTTTCCCTGGAGATTCGCGAGGAGTTCCTCGTTGCTGGAATAGTTCTCGAGCGTCACCTTTACCCGGAACTCCTTTCTGAAGTCCTCCAGGACGGCCGGGTCCATGTAGGCGGCCCAGGTGAACAGGCGGAGGGTCGGGGCCACCTCGGGCTCCGGTTCCTTGCCCCGCCCGCAGCCAGGGAGAAGCAGCGCCGCCGCCAGGACCGCCCGCAACCAGGGCCATCCCTTTCCGGCCGGCCGGTTCATGCCCCGCTCCCCCGGAGGGCCGGCACAGCGCGCCGAGCCCTCCGTGCGTGCCACGCCTCACGCGCGGCGCCGACGGTCCCCCTGTATGTTACCGCGAATCCGGGGCTGTGCTCCGAGGAATTTTGCGGCCGGTCCCAAAAACCGCTTGGCTCGGGCGAGCCGGTTCCGTAGAATCCGTTCGGCCGCCCCCGGGCGGCCGGGAGGGCGCGCGTGCAGCCGGAAGCGCCCAGGAAGCGGGGCAGGGCGGAGCGGGTTGCGGCCCGGCAGGTGCGGGCCTTCCAGGCCATTGCCGCTGCCTTGCAGGCCTCCTGGAATCTGGAGGCGGTGCTCGAGGGGTGCCTTCGGGCCGCCTGCGAGGCTGCCCGTGCGCCGGCTGGCGCGATCTGCCTCCTGGAAACGCCGGGGGCCGGGCTCCGCCTGGCGGCCGACCGCCGCCTCGGCCCGGCGGCCCTTTCCCCCTGCCTCACCGCCTCGGATAGCCTGCCTGCCCTCTGCCTCGCCACCGGTCGCGCCGTGGCCCGCGCCCTGGGGAGTCCCGCCGAAGGGGACCTCCTGGCTGCCGGCTTCCGGAGCGCCGCCGCGTTCCCCCTCCGGGACGCCGAGGGCATCCACGGGAGCCTGCTCCTGCTGCGCGGCCGCCCCTTCGGCGAGGCGGAGGTGGCGCTCCTTGCGCCGGTGACCGACCAGGTGGCGCTGGCGGTGGGGAGCGCCCTTCTCTACCACCAGGCCTGGGAGAAGACGGCCCGCCTGGAGGGGCTCCTGCACCTCACGCGGGAGATGCTCGGCCACGCGGACCCCGAGATCGTCTATCCGGCGGCGGCGCGCGCCGCAGCGGGGCTGCTCGGCGTGGAAGTGGCCACCCTGTGGTTGTTCGAGGAGGATGCCCTCGTGCTGCGGGCGGTGGCGGGGCGGGAGGCGGCGGCAACCCTGACGGGAGAGCGGCTGGCTGCCCACGAGGGGCTGGGCGCTCTGCTCCTCCGGAGCCGCCGCGTCATCGAAGGCCCGGAGGTGGCGGCCGAGCGCCCCTGGCGGGATCGGCCCTGGATCGCGACCGAGGGCCTCCATGCGTTCGCCGCCGCTCCCCTGGTGTGGGGGGATGCGGTCTCCGGGGTCCTGGCGGTCTTCCGGAAGACCTCGCGCCTCCTCACGCCGCTGGAGCGCGGGCGCT
>CAZRDA010000459.1:0-1581 GCA_964598715.1 uncultured bacterium
CCGGCGCGAAGCGGATCGCCTTCGGCTGACAGTGCTCCACGCAGAGGCCGCAGTTGACGCAGCGGGAGGCCTGGAACGTGAGGGTAAAGCCGCCCGGCTCCTCCGGTTGCTTCAGAGCGCCGGTCGGGCAGACCCGGACGCAGGTGGCGGAGCCATCGCAGGCGTCGAGGTCCACCATGAGGTCGGCAAACGGCGCCTCGGGATCATAGAAAAGAGTCCCCTCGCCCTCGGGCAGGCGGCGGAGGAGGCCCAGGAGGAGACGCCGCTCGGAGGAAAGGGTCCCGCGGGGCGAGGGGGGCGGAGTCCCGCTCCAGCCCGCCGCCACCTCGTCCGCCACCCGGGCGGCCACCTGCAAGCCTTCCCTCCGCATCCAGGTGAAGAAGGCCCGTCGCTCCCCCGCGATCTCGGCCCGCGGCCGCGTGCGGGGGGGCGCCTCCTCCGCCGCGACCAGGCGCAACCCGGCGGTCGCGGGGATGGCGCCGGCCCACCCCTGGAGGCGGGCCACCGTGCGCTCGAGTCGGGGCATGGCCGGGGCGTTCTCGCATCCCTCACAGGGGCCGCGGACGAGTGTGACCTCCCGCGCCCCGGCGGCGAACGCTCCCAGAAGCAGGGTCTCGTCCGCGCGTGCCAGGCAGGGCAGGACCGCGTCGGCCTGGCGAGTGAGGCGGCTCCTGGCGCATGTAAGAAGGCCGGAGCCGTTCTCGCGCGCCGCCCGCTTCACCTGCTCGAGGACGTCCCCCAGGCTACTCTCGGGGAGGCGGTAGGCGTCGGTGGGGCAGACCGTCAGGCACGCCCCACAGCCGGTGCAGGCGGGCAGGACCTTCACGGCCCGCGTGAGGTCAATCGCGTCGTGCGGACAGGCCCGGACGCACCGCTCGCACCGGGAGAGATACGTCATCTCCCGCGTGCAGGCGGCCGCGTTCACCACGGCCGGCGGCTGCTCGAAGCGCTCCGCGAGTTGTTCGAGAAAGTCGTAGGAGACCATGCCAGGCTCCGGGGCCGGCGAGGCCGGCCCGGATGGGGCTCGCGGATACCCACGCCCGCGGACTTGCCAGCCCCCCTCGCTCGCCAGCGGGGAACTCCGGTACGCCCACTCTAACTATTGCACGCGGACGCCCTTGTCAAGCTACGCGGCCGCGCCGGTGGCGCGACCTACGGCCGGCGGCGGAGGCGGGGGTCCAGCAGGTCCTGGAGACCGTCGCCCAGGAAATTGAACCCCATCACCACGGAGAGGATGGCCAGGCCGGGAAAGGTGGCCACCCACCACTCGTAGAACTTCTGGCGCCCGAGGCTCACCATGGCTCCCCACTCGGGCGTCGGCGGCTGCGCGCCGAGGCCGATGAAGGAGAGCCCGGCGGCGATGAGGAGCGCGGTGCCCACGTCCAGGCGCGCCTTGACGATCAGGGGGGCGAGACAGTTGGGCAGGACGTGCCGCCAGAGGATCCGTCGGGCCGGGGCCCCCATCGCCCGGGCGGCCGTGACGTACTCGAACTCCTTGACCGCCAGGACCTGGGCTCGCATGATCCGGGCGTACTCGGGCCACAGGACAGCCACGATCGCCAGCATCGCGTTGTTGAGGCT
>CAZRDA010000460.1:0-1571 GCA_964598715.1 uncultured bacterium
GGATACCAACGAGCGGCCGGAGGTCGCGGGGGATCGTCCCTTTAAGCTCAATGGTGAGGTAGGAGATGCACCGGCGCGAGTCCAGGATATAGGGACCAACGAATGCGTTGGTCGGGCAAGCCTTGAGGCACAGGGTGCACTGGCCGCAGCGGTCCCGGATGGGCGTATCTGGGGCGAGGTCCAGGTCTGTGAACAGTTCCCCCAGGAAAAAGTACGACCCGATCTCCGTGGAGAGGAGGGTCGTGTTCTTCCCGAACCAGCCGATCCCGGCTCGGGCGCCGAAGTCCCGCTCCAGGACCGGGCCGGCGTCCACGTAGGCCCGAGCCTGGACAGGGTGCCCCACCGCTTCCTCCAGCGCGAGGTGGAAGGCCGCGAGGCGCTCCTCCAGGATCCCGTGGTAGTCGTCCCCCCAAGCGTACCGGGCGATCCAGCCTTTGAGGCCCTCGTTACGCGTCGGCCGCTGGTAGGGGGTGTAGTAGTTCAGGGCGACGGAGACGACCGACTTCGCCCAGGGCAGGAACGAGCCGGGGTCCCGGCGCTTGACCTCCGTCCGCGGCAGGTAGGTCATTTCGCCGGCGTAGCCCTGCTTCAGCCAATCCGCGAAGGATGCCTCGTGGGGGGGCGGAGCGGCGGGTGAGATCCCCACCAGGTCGAAGCCCTGCCGCCGCCCCACGTCCTTCACCAGGAGCGCCAGGCGCTCCGACTCCATCGCGGGCTGCGTCTGCCGCGGATGCATGAAAAAACTATGACACAGGCGGCGCCGGCCCGCAAGGAGGGGAGTTTCACCTTGGTCGGTCCATGCCCCTGTGCTACGCTTTCCGTTGCGGCGCGTGCTTGCGGAGGCAGAATTGGACCTCGAGACCGTCCGGCGATTGCTGGAAGCCGTCCGGGCCGGCACCACGGGCATCGAGGAGGCCCTGACCCGCCTGAAGTCCCTCCCCTTCGACCCCCTCCCCTACGCCACGGTTGACACCCACCGGGCGTTGCGGCAGGGCTTCCCCGAGGTCATCTTCTGCGAGGGAAAGACGCCGGAGCAGGCTGCCGGGATCGCCGAGCGCCTGCTGGCCGGGAGCAGCCGCCTCCTGGCCACCCGGGCAACGCCCGCAATCTACGAGCGCATCCAGGCGATCGCGGCCGACGCCGTCTTCCACGAGCAGGCCCGGGTGGTCACGGTCAGGCGGGGGGACGACGGGCAGCGCGTGGGGCGGGTCCTGATCCTGACGGCGGGGACAGCCGACATCCCGGTGGCCGAGGAGGCCGCGGTCACCGCCGACCTCCTGGGGAGCCTTGTGGAGACCGTCCACGATGTAGGGGTGGCGGGGCTGCACCGGCTGCTCGCCCAGACGGAGCGCCTCCGGGGCGCCCGCGTCCTCGTGGCGGTGGCGGGAATGGACGGGGTCCTCCCCAGCGTCGTCGGCGGCCTGACCGACCGCCCGCTCATCGCGGTCCCGACCAGTGTCGGGTACGGGGCCTCCCTCGCGGGGCTGGCCGCCCTGCTCACGATGCTCAACTCCTGCGCCCCCGGAGTCGCCGTGGTGAACATTGACAACGGCTTCGGCGCCGGCGTTCTC
>CAZRDA010000461.1:0-1571 GCA_964598715.1 uncultured bacterium
CTGGACAGCAACCCGCGAACCCTCGACCCGGCCAAGAGCGACATCAGCACGGCCAACATCGTCATCTGGCACCTCACGGAGAGCCTGGTGGCGGCGGACGCCGATGGGGCGATCCGTCCGGCCCTGGCCACCGCCTGGACCGTCAGCGACGACGGCCGGACCTGGACCTTCCGCCTCCGCGAAGGCGTCCGGTTCCACGATGGCACCCCCTTTGACGCCGGGGCGGTCCGGTTCAATTTCCTGCGACAGATGGCGCCGGCCCCGCCCGGGCCGGGGAAGACCCTGCCGTATCTCTACGGCGAGTTCCTGGAGATCCTGGACCGGGTGGAGGCTCTGGACGCCCGCACCGTCCGCCTGGTCCTCAAGCACCCCTACGGTCCGCTCCTGAACACCATGGCCAATAACTACGGCCCCATGGCCTTCGTCAGTCCCGCCGCCTACCGCCAGGAGGGAGAGGCGTACGGGAAGCACCCAGTGGGGACGGGCCCGTTCAAGTTCGAGCGGTGGGTGGAGAAGCAGGAAATCGTCCTGGGAGCCAACCGCGACTACTGGGCGGGTCCCCCCAGGCTGGAGCGGGTGACCTTCGTCATCGTCCCGGATGCCGGGGAACGGGTCCGGCAGCTCCTGGATGGGGGACTGCACGTCATCACCGACTTCGGCCCGCACGACGTTGAGCGGATCATGGCGGCGGCCGCGGTGGAGTTCCTCCCGGTCGCCCGGCCCCGCATCGAGTACCTGGGGATCTCAAACCACCTCAAACCCTACACCGACCCCCGCGTCCGCCGCGCGGTGGCCCATGCCATCAACGTGGACCGGACGGTCCTGTACCTCACCCGGGGGACGGCGATCCCGGCCCACGGCCCCATGCCTCCCGGTCTTACGGGGTACGACTCGGCGGCACGCCAGGCCCCCTACGACCCGGCGCGGGCGCGGACCCTCCTGGCAGAGGCCGGACTTCCCCAGGGCTTCCGGACGAGCCTCATGACCTATGCCTTCATCCCGGGCCGCCTCGAGCTCGGCCGGGCCATTCAAGCCGACCTGGAGAAGGTCGGGATCCAGGTGGACTTCATCCCGGCCAGGAACTGGGACGAGGTGTACGCCGTCTTGGAGCGGGACACCCCGCTCCTCTTCACCGACGGCTGGACCGCGGACTTCATGGATCCGGACAACGTCCTGTTCACCCTCTTCTACTCCAGGTCCCCGAGCAACTACACCAAGTACCGGAGCCCGGAGGTGGACGCCCTGCTCCTGCGAGCCCGCAAGAGCACGCGGGAAGCGGAGCGCGCGGCCGCCTACCAGGAAATCCAGCGCCGGGTGGTGGCGGAGGCCCCTTCGGTCTTCCTGACTCACCCCTACGTCCTGGCGGCGCACGCCAAGAGCGTCCGGGGGCTCACCCTGAACATGCTGAAGCGCCCCGTGGACAGGCTGTGGGGAGTGGAGCTCAGCCGGTAGGTCCCGCGGCGAGGTGGAAGGGAAGGCGCCCCCGTCGCGTCCGCACCACGCCGGACCAGGTGACCCGGCAGCCCGGGCCCCGCTCCGCGAGCGCAAGGCGGAGGCGGAGGGCAGTTGCC
>CAZRDA010000462.1:0-1567 GCA_964598715.1 uncultured bacterium
CGCGCCACGTCATCTACTCCCACCTGGCCTACCTGGTCCCCCGCCCCGGCGGAGAGGTCATCCTCGGGACCACCGTGGAGTACGCAGGATTTGACAAGCGCGTCACGGTCGAGGGGCTTCAGGGGATCCTGGCCGGAGCGCAGGCGCTCTATCCGGCCCTCCGCGGGGCTGAGGTCCGGCAGGCATGGGCCGGGCTTCGACCCTGCACGACCGACGCGCTCCCCCTCCTGGGACCGGTGCCCGAGGTGGAGGAACTGGTGGTGGCCACCGGGCACCACCGGAACGGGATCCTGCTGGCCCCCATCACGGCGCACCTCCTGCGGGAGCAGATCGTGGATGGCCGGACGAGCGTTCCCCTCGCGCCGTTCCGCGTGGACCGGCCACTGCCCGCCCAGGCGCCGGAGGCCCGCTGATGCGCAAGCCCGAGCGCGTGCTGGCGGCCATTGCAGCGGCACCGGTGGACTACCCTCCCTTCAGCGCCTGGTACCACTTCGGCCTCCAGCACCTGCCGGGCCGGGCGCTGGCCGAGGCGGAACTCGCCTTCTACCGCCACTTCGATCCGGACTTCCTGAAGGTCATGCACGACTATCCGTTCCCCCTGCCTGATGGGATGACCGAGGTGACCCGGCCGGAGGAGTGGCGGCGCCTCACCCCCCTGCCCGGCGACCATCCGCCGTTCCGGGAGCAACTTTCTGCCCTGGAAGCGATTGGCCAGGGCTTGAAGGGGGAGGCCCTGTTCATTGACACGGTCTTCAGCCCCTGGAGTACCGCCCGCCGCCTGCGGGGTCAGGAGGGGTTGCTCTCCGATATGCGCCGGCACGCGGAGGATGTGCTCCAGGGGCTCACGGCGATCACGGAGAGCAGCGCCGCCTACGTCCGGGCCGCCGCGGCGCGCGGCATCGCCGGGATCTTCCTCTCCGTGGGTGGCGCCTCCACCGAGTTCATGGGCGAGGAGGAATACGCCCGCTTCGGCCGGCCCTTCGATCTTGCCGTCCTGCGGGCGGCCACCGACCTCCCCTTCAATGTGCTGCACCTGCACGGAGTGAAACTGATGTTCAACGCCTGCCTGGACTACCCGGTGCAGGCCTTCAACTGGTCGCACTGGCACACGCAGCCGACTCTGGCCGCGGCCCGCCAGCTCACCGGCAAATGCCTCCTGGGAGGGGTGGACGAGATGAGCACCAGCACCGTCCGCCCCCGGGCCATCCAGGCCCAGGTGTCCCAGGCGATCCGGGAGGCCGGGGTGCGCGGTCTCATCCTGGGGCCGGGCTGCGCCGTCCCATCCGACATCCCGCCCTTCAACCTGCTCGCCGTCCGGGAGGCGGCCCGGGCGGCCCGGTCCTAGCCGGGTCGCCCGAGAGGGAGCCAGCCATGGGGCGAGACGCTGGGATCCCCGTCCGGATCACCGGGACCGGCGCCTATCTTCCCGAGACGATCCTGACCAACGCGGAGCTTCAGGCCCGGACCGGTCTCAGCGACGAGTGGATCGTTGCCCGGAGCGGGATTCGGGAGCGGCGGGTAGCGGGGAAGGAGGAGGCCGCCTCGGACCTTGGGGTAGCGGCGGCCC
>CAZRDA010000463.1:0-1561 GCA_964598715.1 uncultured bacterium
GCCAGGTCCTCAGGGCGGACCCGGACAATCCCGACGCCCGCCAGGCACTGGCGGCCTCGGCGCGTCGGCGCGCCCGCTAAGGGTCCGGGAGTCAGGGGTGGCAGGCGTCGGGGACCGTCCCGAAGTACTCCTCGGTGGCGGCGAACCGGAAGAGGAGGGGGCGGTGAGGGAAGGGACCCGTGAGCTCCCGGTTGTTGTCCGGCGGCAAGCGGTACTCGTACCCCAGGTCCACCCGGGCGGCGGCCTGCCCCCGGGGCACGAGGACCCGGAACCGGGTCCAGCCCTCGTAGCCGATGCGTAGCCCGTCGGGGAACCCGACCACGTGGGTCAGGCGTCGGCCGTCCTTATCGTAGGCGGTCGCGGCGAACCGCAGGTCCAAGATGGGCTGGGCGCTGTCCCGGGTCTGGACAACCCCCCCGACGAGGAGGCCTGCCGCCTCCGCCGGCTGGCAGTTCCAGAAAAGGTCAATGTGCAGGGCCTGCTCCCGCTTCTGAAAGGTTTCCGTGGCGACCGGGCTCGGCGGAAGCGTCCCGCAGGCGGCGAGAACCAGCACTGAAGCGGCCGCTCCGTGCGCTATCCAACTGTGCTGCATGGCATCCTCCTCCTGAGCGACCAGCGGCTCCATTCGTATGAACCATCGGGCAGAGCCGTCGGTTCCCATTGTAGCCTGGGGGGGAGGAAGAGGCCAGCAGGCAGGAGGCGGGACCCAAACACCTCAGGCGTTCTCCCACTCCGCGCGCGTGACCCCTGCCTGCCGAAGGACGCGAGACAGCAACCCGACGCCAATGTCCCTTCCATGAGGATTCGGGATCGCCACGACAACATCACCGCGGACCATGAACTGATGCCGGCCTCCTGAAAACGGGCCCTCAAAACCCAGAGTCCGAAGGCCCCGGATCAACTCCCGTCGGGCGATAGGCGCCCAGGCTGGCATCAGCCCGCTTTCTTAACTTTAACCCCGATTTTCCCGAGTGCAGGGACCGCGAGACCCTTAGCGACCCGCACCAGCACCCACTCCTCCACCACCTCGGCGAGCTGATTTCGACAGTCCTCAAGCGTCTCGCCAGTGGTAAGTACGCCGCGCAGGCGGGGAACCTCTCCGTAGAAGGTGCCGTCCTCCAGCTTGTCGTAACGCGCGCCCCGAAGCGCCTCCTCCACGTACTCTCGAATCATTATCGTTTTCTCCCTTGCGTTCGGCCAAGGTTCCGCACGTAAGGAACGGCCCTTCTCTTCTTTGACATTCCCCCCAGATCGGCAGATCCGCGCGTCATGCCCGAAAAAGATACTCACCGGACCGCGACGGGGGTGAGCCTCCTCGTGGCCAAACAAGGATACCCCAGGACGATCAACTCTTACACCATGTATTTTGGACACTAGCCAATTGGAAGCGAGGATGGCGGCGGGGAAAGACGAAGGCCCGGGGGGAACCCCCGGGCCTTCCGAGAGCGATCGAACGAAACCGGATCTGGACCTAGAAGCCGTAGTTCAGAACGCCCGCGATCTTGGTGACGTCGTCGTAACGGGTGGTCCCGTTGATCGACGTGTCATCCCCGAGGAAGAG
>CAZRDA010000464.1:0-1552 GCA_964598715.1 uncultured bacterium
ACGCCTACCTGCTGGTCGCGGCCTTCCTCTTCATCACCGGGGTGGTGGGGGTGGCGACCCGCCGCAATGCCCTGGTCATCTTCATGTCGGTCGAGTTGATGCTCAATGCCGTGAACCTGACCTTCGTGGCCTTCTCCCGGTTCCTCGGGTCGCTCGATGGACACGCTTTCGTCTTCTTCGTGATGACCGTCGCGGCGGCGGAGGTCGCGGTGGGGCTCGCCATCATCGTTGCCCTCTTCCGGAACCGCGAGACCGTGAACGTGGACGAGGTGAACCTCCTCCGGGGGTGAGCGTGCCTGACGCCCTCTGGCTGATCCCGGCCCTGCCCCTCACGGGCGCCGTCTTGAACGGCCTCCTGGGGCGCCGCCTCCCGAGGTGGCTCGTCGGCTTCGTGGGGTGCGGCAGCGTCGGGGCCGCGTTCCTCATGGCGCTCGCGGGCCTCCAGGCCCTCCTGGCGCTGCCGCCGGAGATCCGACGGATCGAGCCGGTGCTCTTCACCTGGATCGCCTCCGGGGATCTCAGCGCTCCCGTGGGCATCCTCTGGGACCCCCTGGCGGCCACCATGGCCCTGGTGGTGAGCGGGGTAGGCTTCTGCATCCACGTGTACTCCCTGGGGTACATGGGGGCCGACCGGGACTACCCCCGCTACTTCGCCTTCCTGAATCTGTTCGCCTTCTTCATGCTGACGTTAGTCCTGGCGAACAATTATCTCCTCCTGTTCCTGGGGTGGGAGGGGGTGGGGCTCTGCTCCTACCTGCTTATCGGGTTCTGGTTCGAGCGGGAGAGCGCGGCCGAGGCGGGCAAGAAGGCCTTCCTGGTGAACCGGGTGGGGGACTTCGGGTTCCTCGTGGGCCTCCTCCTTATCTGGGCGACCTTCGGCACCTTCCACTTCGGGGACCTCTTCCCCAGGTTGGCCGAGATGCCGGTTGGCGCCCCGGTCCTGACGGCGGTTGCCCTCCTCCTCTTCCTGGGAGCCACCGGGAAGAGCGCCCAACTCCCCCTCTACGTCTGGCTCCCCGACGCCATGGAAGGCCCCACGCCGGTCTCGGCCCTCATTCATGCCGCCACGATGGTGACGGCCGGGGTCTATATGGTGGCCCGCTCCAGTCCCCTCTACGACCGGACGCCGGAGGTCCTCGCCCTGATCGCCTGGGTGGGGGCGCTCACCGCCGTCTTCGCCGCCACGATCGCCTGCGTCCAGACCGACATCAAGCGGGTCATCGCCTACTCCACCATCAGCCAACTCGGGTACATGTTCCTGGGAGCCGGCGTCGGGGCCTACGCCTCCAGCATCTTCCACCTCATGACGCATGCCTTTTTCAAGGCGCTCCTGTTCCTCGGGGCGGGCGCCGTCATCCACGCCCTGCACGGGGAGCAGGACCTGACGAAGATGGGGGGGCTCCGCAAACCGATGAGGCTGACGGCGACGGCGTTCTTGCTCGGGGCGGCGGCCAACGCCGGTATCTTCCCCCTCGCCGGGTTCTGGTCCAAGGACGAGATCCTGGCGGCCGCGGCGCACGGCGGTTTCACCGGTCCCTGGCTCCTGGGGCTT
>CAZRDA010000465.1:0-1543 GCA_964598715.1 uncultured bacterium
GGAGGCGCTCGACGCTCACCCGGCTCGCCGTCACGTTGGCGATGCAGCCGGAGGCAAACTGCAGGCGGGCATTGGCGATGTCCACCCGGTCCGAGATGACCGGGACCCCCACCGCCTGCACCTGGATCACGGGAGAGCGGACGAGGCTCAAGATGATATCAATGTCGTGGATCATGAGGTCGCGGACCACGTCCACATCGGTCCCCCGACCCGCAAAGGGCCCCAGGCGGTGGCACTCGATGAACCCCGGCTCCCGGACCAGACTGTGCAGTGCGCGGACGCCTCCGTTGAAGCGCTCCACGTGACCCACCTGGAGAATCCGGCCCATCCGGCGTGCCGCGGCCACCAGCGCCTCCGCCTCCTCCAGGCTCTCGGCAATGGGCTTCTCCACCAGCACATCGGCGCCCGCTTCCAGGAACGCCCGCGCCACCGCGTGGTGCTGGACCGTGGGAACGGCGACGCTGACCGCCTCGACCTTCCCCAGCAGGCCGCGGAAATCCGTGGCTGCATCCCCCCCCTCGCGGGCCGCGACGGCGGCCGCGCGGGCGGCGTCCGTGTCGCACACCGCCACCAGTTCCGCACCCGGCAGTTCCCGGTACAGGCGCGCGTGGTGTTCCCCCACGTGCCCTACACCGATGACGGCCACCTTGATCGGTCTCTCCCCCGCCACCACCGTCTCCCCGGCCGCGGGCTAGACGCCCACGGGTCATGGAGGATCGGAATCCACTCCCGGAGCCCTATTCCGCGAGAATCGTGATCCCGCCCTCGTCAGCCAGGCTCACCATCTCCTCCCGGTCCAGGCAGAGGGTCCGGCCGGCCTCCACGGCGAGGACCCGGCCCCGCACCTCCCGCAACACCTCCACGGTACTCCGCCCGATGACGGGCACGTCGAAGCGGAAATCGTGGTCGGGGCGGGAGGCCTTCACCACCACCACCCCGTCCTCCCCCAGGGCCCCGCCGCGGCGGATGGCGGCATCGGTCCCCTCGACAGACTCCACCGCCACCACCGTCCCCTGCTTGACCACTACCGTCTGCCCGATCTTCAGGGCGGCGATGGTCCGGGCGATCTCCCGGCCGAACCGGATGTCCTCTCGCTCCGCCGCCGTGGGGACCCGCCGGGTCAGGACTCCCGGTCCCAGCAGGATGCCCCCCAGGAAATCGATACACCGCCGGAGAGTGACCCCATCCTTCGCCAACTCCTCCGCCACCCCCTCGAGAATCGCGTCCCCGCGCCGGTCCCGCAGCCGGGCGAAGAGGCGAGCGCCCCGTAGGTCCGGCCGGATCCGGCCGAACAGGTGGGTCATCTGGACCTTCCCCACCATGATGGCTTCCGTCACCTCCTCGCGCCGGAACGCCCGCAGGAGGGCCCCTAACTGGCCCACGCTGACCCAGGCGGTCCGGTCGGCCACCCCCTCCAGGGCAGGGTCGGTCTCCTCCCGGAGCGCCACGGCCACCACCCGGAGCCCCCGCGCCTTCGCCTCGCGCGCCGCGATCAGGGGGAGGGCACCGGAGCCCGCGATGAGGCCCAGGGCGGGAGCCCTGC
>CAZRDA010000466.1:0-1540 GCA_964598715.1 uncultured bacterium
GCTCCCGCTTGACCCGCTCGAGGAGGTCTCCGCCGTCCCCCGCCTCCAGCACCGTGTAGCCGGCCATCCCCAGCACATCAGCCGCCAGCTCGCGGTTCAAGGGGTGATCGTCTACGACCAGGACCGTCCGTGGAGGCATCACTTCTCCTGGGCGGCTGGGGTCGCCGCCCCGCAACGCCTGCGCCGGGCCTAAAGGGTCACCCGAACGACCTCTTCCAGGGTGGTCTCCCCGAGGAGGGCCTTGGCGAGCCCATCCTGGAACATGGTTCTCATCCCGCCCGCGACGGCGGCCACCCGGATCACCACCGCGTCCTGCCGCTCGATCACCATGCCGCGGATCCGGTCCGTGACCTCGAACAGCTCGAAGAGCCCGAGCCGGCCGCGGAAACCGCTCCCGCCGCACTGGCGGCACCCCTTCCCCCGGAAAAGGCGCAGTGCGGAAAGCGGGTCGTCCGTCCTCCCCAGCACTCCCTCCGCCTGCAGAACGGTGATGGTTGCTTCGAAGTCGCCCCGCGCCCGTAGGGCCTTGAGGACCGGCACATCCGGCAGGATGCTCTCCCGGCACCCGGTGCAGATCCGCCGGACCAGCCGCTGCGCCACCACGAGAGCCAGCGTGGAGGCGAGAAGGAACGGCTCCACCCCCATGTCGAGGAGCCGCGGGACGGCCCCGGTCGCCTCGTTGGTGTGGAGGGTGGAGAGGAGGAGGCGGCCCACGAGGGCCGCGCGGACGGCGACCTCGACGGTCTCGCGGTCGCGAATCTCCCCGACCATAATCACGTCAGGGTCCTGGCGCAGCAGCGCCCGCAGGCCCGTGGCGAAGTCGATCCCGGCCACGGGGTTGACCGGGACCTGGTTGACCCGCGGCATCGTGTATTCCACGGGGTCCTCGACCGAGGATATGTTCACCAGGTTCTGCCGCTCCGAGGCCAGCCGCGCCAGGATGGCGTAGAGCGTGGTCGTCTTCCCGGACCCGGTCGGGCCCGTCGCCAGGATCATGCCAAAGGGGCGGAGGATGTTCCGGAGCAGGACCTCGTAGTCGGCCGCGCCCAGCCCCAGGTCCTCCAGGTCCAGCGTGACCCCCTCCTTGGAGAGGACCCGGAGGACCACCTTCTCCCCCCAGAGGGTCGGCAGCGACGAAACCCGAAGGTCCATGTCCAGTTCCCCCGCCCGCCCCTGGAAGCGCCCGTCCTGGGGGGCGCGGCGCTCATCAATCCGCATCCCGCTCAGGACCTTGATCCGGGCCACGAGGGACGGCAGCGCCGTCGGGGGCAGGCTCAGCACCTCCTGAAGCGCGCCGTCAATGCGACACCGGACGAGGGTCTCCAGCTCGTGGGGCTCGATGTGGACGTCGGAGGCCCGGGACACGGCGGCGTACTCCAGGAGCCGGTTGAGCAGCTCCACGGCCGACCGCTCCTCCTCCCCGTGGCCGCGCGGCCGCGCGGCCGTCCCGTCCTCCTCCGCGGCGACCCGGTCGAGCATCTCCCGGAGGTCGCCCTTGTAGAGGAGTTGAGCCCGCTGGATGCCCCGGGCCGGCGCCAGG
>CAZRDA010000467.1:0-1529 GCA_964598715.1 uncultured bacterium
CCGCCCGGCCGCTCGGGGGCCGCGCGCGGCGCCACCCGCGGCTCGGCTGCCATCCGAGGGGCAATCCGTTGGCCCGGCACTAGAGGCGCGGCGAGAGGTGGTACAGCATCCAGTACACCACGACCCCCGTGACCGAGACGTAGAGCCACAGGGGGAGGGTCCAGCGCGCCACCCGGACGTGCTTGCCGAACTGCCCCCGCAACGCCCGGGAGAGGGTCACCAACGCGAGCGGCAGGATCGTCGCGGCCAGCGTCGTGTGGGAGATGAGGACCGCGAAATAGGCCGCGCGGATCCCGCCCTGCCCCCGGAAGGGCACGGAGCCGACGTAGTAGTGATACGTCAGATAGGAGAGGAGAAAGAGGGTGGAGATCACGAAGGCCGAGCCCATGCAGGCCTTGTGGGCGGTCACCTTCCGTCGGCGGATGCAGAGGTATCCGGAGGCGAGCAGGAGGGCGCTCAACCCGTTCAGGGCGGCGTTGAGGGCAGGCAGGTGCCCCAGGGAGAGGCCGGTCATTGCTCCCGCAGCAGCGCCCGCACATGCTGCGGGAGGCGCTGGAGGCTCTCCCCGTCGGCACTCTCGTAGTACCCCCGGATGCGGGAGGAGCGATCCACCAGGACGAACCGGGAACTGTGCAGCACCGGTTGGAAGGCGTGTCCAGGGTGGGCCAGGGCCGGCACCGGCCCAAAGGGCCGGGGCGGCACGCCACCCCGCGCCTCTCCGCCGGGCGGCCGGGAGGGGGGGAACGCTTCGTCCAGAGGGCTGGCCCCCACCTCCCCGGCCTCGAGGACACCCAGGCGGAACCCCTCCCGGGCAAGACGGTAGATCGCCTCCTTCCCACCCGTCAGGAAGAGCCAGCGACCGGGGAGAGCGCCGAGCCGGTCCGCGTAGCGGGCGAGAACCTTGGGGGTATCCCGCTTCGGATCCACCGTGACTGAGACCAGCCGGACATCCCCCTCGCCCGCAAGGTCGGCCTGGAGCCGCGCCATCTGGCTGCCCTGGAGGGGACAGGTCTCGGAACAGTGGGTGAAGATGAAGTTGGCGATCCAGACCTTCCCCCGAAGATCCCTCCCCTCGACCGGCCGGCCGCCCCGCCCCGTCAGGGAGAAATCGGGGACCGAGCCATAGACCGGCAGCCGCGGGGAATCGGCCGAACCCGGCCTCCCGGCGCCGAGTCCCCCCCGGAGGAGCGACCAGGCACCCGCGGTGACCACCCCGACCAGCACCAGGACGAGCGCGCCCCACAGGAGTCCCTGGAGCGCGGGCTCCCACGGCCGGAGGCTTTTGTCCTGTGGTTCCACCACGTACCCCGTGGCCCCGAGGAAACGCCGCCCGGCCGCGGACCCTCGAGGGAGGACTATTTCGGCGCGGTCACGGGCCGGGGGGAGGAGGCAGCAGACTGATGCGGGACGGCCGAATGATCGGGCAGCAACGCGAACACCAGGAGGACGCAGAGGAGCATGGGGGTCACCGCAATCACGGCCAGCGTCCGCCGCTCGAATCGCAAGTGCATGAAGTACATCGCCACGAG
>CAZRDA010000468.1:0-1524 GCA_964598715.1 uncultured bacterium
GGAGACAGAGAGAAAAACCCAGGACGTTGAGATCTCGCCGTATGCGTATCTTGGGTAGTGACCCTGTAATATATTGATAACAGTCTTCTTCCTTGCTATCCTCTCCGGGAAAGGAGGAGAGGATGGCGAAGCCGACGAGAGCCAAACGTGGGCCGAAACCGAAGTTTCTTGACGTGGCGTGTCCCAATCCTCGGTGCAAGCGGCATGGGAAGATGGGCCTCGGCACCGTGGTGTCCAATGGGACGTATCGCACGCGCAGCACCGGCAAGGCCCGACTCTTCCTGTGCCGGGCCTGCGGGGCGGCCTTCTCGAGCCGCACCGGGACGGCCTTCTTTGGCCTCCGCACCCGGAAGCGAACCGTCCTCCTGGGCCTCCGGCTCCTGGCTGAAGGGCTGGGGTTGCGCGGCACCGCGCGGGCCCTGGAGGTCAAGCTGGACACCGTGCGCGGCTGGCTGGCGCTGGCCGCCCAGCACTGTGAGCACGTCAGCCAGTTGCTCCTGCGCGAGCTGAAGTGCTCGCAGGTGCAGGTCGATGAGCTCTGGACCTTCGTTAAAAAAAACACCCAGATCCCCCTGGGACGATAACCCCCAGGCCCCGCTCCTCCGGAAGCGAGGGCGCGGGCGCAGCCTGGGCACCACCTGGATCTGGCGGGCGGTGGCGCCGGAGTATCGGCTCCGCCTGGCATCCCTCGTGGGCAACCGCACCCTCTTCAGCGCCCGACGCTTGATCCGTCGCGTCCGCCGGTGTCTCGATGGCTCACTCCCCCTGTTCACGTCAGACGCCCTCCGACACTACGCGGAGGTGCTCCTCGAATGCTTCGGCGTCTGGGAGGCGCCCCACCGGACGGGGCGGCCTGGGCGGCCCCGTAAACCCCGGCGGGCCGCCCCGCCCGAGCTGCGCTATGCCCAGGTCCAAAAGCACCGCGCGCAGGGCCGGGTGGTGGCGGTCACCCGGCACGTGCTCTTTGGCGAGCCGGCGCTCGTGCACGCCCGGGCCGCCGCCCTGCGACGCGCCAATGGGCGCCGGGGGCAGATCAACACGGCCTACATCGAACGGGACAACCTGACCTTGCGCCAGGAACTCCGCCGCCTGGCCCGAAAGACCTTGGGCTTCTCCAAGAACCGGCGCGAGCTCCAACACGCCCTCAACTTCATCGATGCCCATGCCAACTTCGTCAAGGCCCATCAGAGCCTCCGAGGGCGAGCCTCGCCGGACTCGGGGCGTCGCTGGATTCCCCGGACCCCTGCCATGGCCGCCGGACTGACAGACCACCGCTGGACACTGGAGGAGTTGCTCCGCTACAAGCCACAATTATCAATATGATAAAGGGTCACAACCCATTCTTATCCCTCGTTCTGAATTCCGAGATTCACCATCCGCCATTCTCTGGGATTGCTTCAGTCACTTCGTTCCTTCGCAATGACAGGCCCTCTGGGAACATTGCCTTTAGTCGAGCATAGTCGTAGCCGAAGGACCACAGCACCGACTCGGCGGCTTTCAACAACAGCTCGGTGTACTTCTCGA
>CAZRDA010000469.1:0-1515 GCA_964598715.1 uncultured bacterium
TGAGGCAGAGCTTCTCGTAGTAGTGGTGGAAGGAGTCGGCCTCGGTGTCGAGGGCAACAACCGGGGCGGCCAGGACGGCGTCGAGGACCCCGGCGAGGGCGTCGGGCGTGTCGATGAGGAGGGGGTCAGGAACCATCGTACCTCATGGAAAGGGGGGGTGAGCCTCCCGGACAGCCCCGGTCCGTAGCCGCCATTCTATTCTCCCTGCGGGTGCTGGGCAAGGCGCGCCCGCCGGGGGGCTGAGGGGTGCTGGACGGGACCGTGTGGGTGGCGGGGAGTCTAGTAGCCCCGGGCGCGCCGCACCAGGCCCTTCAGAGGGTGTCCCGTCCGGAGGCGCCGCAGGTTTTCCACGAGGAGGGCCACCTCCCGCTCGGGGAAGGCGGCGCCGGCGATGTGCGGGGTGATGATCACCTTGGGGTGCCGCCAGAGGGGGTGTTCCGGGGGCGGGGGCTCCTGGTGAAACACATCCAGCACAGCCCCCGCGATCCAGCCCCGATCCAGGGCGTGAAGGAGGGCCGCCTCATCCACCACCGGACCCCGGCCGATGTTCACGAGCCAGGCGCTCCGCCGCATCCCCCGAAGCGCACGTCGTCCGATGAGGCCGCGGGTCGAGGGGGTCAGGGGGAGGACGACGACGAGGAAATCGAGAGGCTTGAGGAACGCCTCCAGGTCCTTGAGACCGAAGGTCCGCTCCGCCCCGGCCGCCCGTCCCCCGGTGCGCCGCAGGGCCCAGACCCGCATCCCGAATGCCCGGGCGCGCCGGCCGATCACCCGGCCGATGGCCCCGTATCCGGCGATCCCCAGCAGCCGTCCGTGAAGGTACTGGGGGAGGAAGGGGAACCAGCGACCTTCCGCCTGCTGGGCGAGGACCTGCCGCACGCCCTGGCTGATCGCCAGGAGGTAGGCCAGGGCGTATTCCGCCATCCGCTCCTCGAAGACCCCCACGGCGCGGCAGAGGGGAACGCCGGCTGGCAGGGGGGACCGGAGGAAGCCGTCCACGCCGGCGGACATGGCCTGGATGAGCCGAAGGCGGCGGGCGGCGGCAAACGCCTCCGCACGGACCTTGTAGCCGAAGACCACCTCCGCCTCCGGCATCTTCCGGAGGACCTCCGCGGGCGACCGGCAGAACAGGAAGCGGGCTTCCGGCAGGGCGCGTCGCAGGAGCGGTGGGTAGCGGTCCCCCTCGACGGGCGTATAGACGAGGATCCGGGGGTGGGCGGGCAGGGTTGGCAGGCGGGTGGGCATCAGGCCACAGCCGCCCGGGCCGTGGCCTCCCGCACGAAGCGGGCCAGGGTCTCGAAGTAGGCCCGGCCCCCGACGACGTAGGTGTCGTTGTGGCCGGCCCCCCGGACCACCTCGAAGGTCTTGGGCTCGTGGGCGGCGGCGAAGAGGCGCCGGGCCATCTCGAGCGGGATGATCTCGTCTCTCTCCCCGTGCAGGAACAGGACCGGGCAGCGGACACTCCCGATCTCTGCCAGGGAATCGTACGTCGGGGCGCCTGGGGAGGGCGGGGGG
>CAZRDA010000470.1:0-1515 GCA_964598715.1 uncultured bacterium
GCCGAGCACCGGCCGCCGCTCATCGGGTTCATCTGCGGGCTGGGCGGCCGTGAGGTCACGCTCGAGGACGTGTACAAGGCGACCGACATCTGTTTTGCGGCGGCCAAGGCCGGCAGGGCCGAGCAGGCCACCTACTGGCTCGGCGTGCGGGAGTAATTGTAAAGGAGGAATCGATGGCCGAGACGACCACCTTCACGAACGCCACGCAGGTGCTCGAGCCCTTCAAGGGCGTCAAGAAGGTCACCATCGAGGAGTACTTCACCTCGGGCCACCGGACCTGCCAGGGGTGCGAGTCGGCCCTGGTCATGAAGCTCATGGTCAAGGCGGCCGGGCCGCGGACCGTCGTCCTGGGGAGCACCGGGTGCATGTACGTGGCCAATACGACCTACTACAGCACCTCCTGGGTCGTCCCCTGGATGCACACCCAACTAGGGTCCTCAGGGTCGGCCGGCATCGGCACCGCCGCGGCCCTGAAGGTCCTCATGCGGAAGGGGAAGATCCCGCAGGAGCCGATCAACGTCATCGCCTTCTGCGGCGACGGGGGTGGGGTGGACATGGGGCTCTCGGCCATCTCCGCCGCCCTCCAGCACCAAGACTATAACCTCCTGATCCTCTGCTACGACAACGAGTCGTACGCCAACACCGACATCCAGGTCTCCGGCTCCTCCCCCTGGGGGGTCAACACCACCTTCTCCCCTCCGGGGAAGAAGTACCGGATCATGAACCGCCGGTGGAAGAAGAACATGGCGGGGATGCTCGCGGCCGGGCACCCGACCTGCCGGTACGTGGCCACCGTGGACGCCTCCTTCGCCGTGGACATGATGAACAAGGTCCGCAAGGCCCTCTCGATCGGCGGCCCCACGTTCATCCATTCGCTGGACCCCTGCCCCAAGGGCTGGGACTACGACCCGATGCTCTCCCACGAGCTGGGGGAACTGGCGGTGGAGACCGGCATCTGGCCCCTCTACGAGGTAGAGGACGGCAAACTCCGCTTCTACTCCAAGTCGAAGGCCATCGCGGCCGGGCGGAAGCGCAAGCCGGTGCGCGAGTACCTGGAGAAGCAGGGCCGCTTCGCCCACTTCACCGAGGAGGACATCGAGTTCTTCCAGCGGAAGATCGACGAGATGTGGGAGAAGTGGCTCATCCCCGGGGTCATCCCCTTCACCCCCGAGGAGAAGACCGCGCTGCGCATGGCCGTCGAGTAACCTGACAACGCAGGCCCCGGGCCGGGCCTCGGCCCGGGGCCTCCCGCATCGGGCGGCGCGGGGCCGCGCCCCCCACGCGCCGGAACCTGCCTGCTGGACCTGACCTGCCGACCCGCCGGCGACGGTCGCGCGCCGCCCGACACCTGGCTCCTCGGGAGGGCAAGCAGCATCCAACCCCTCTCCCACTCCCCCGCGCCCCCGGCCGCGAACGACGACTGCCCGCAGGCGGGTCCGCCGCCGGCCATGCCGCCTATTCCACTCCCCCAGCCTCCCCTGCGATTCGATCGCCCTTGCCCCAGGTGTGACTCTG
>CAZRDA010000471.1:0-1510 GCA_964598715.1 uncultured bacterium
CCCCGTTCCCCGGATCGGCCGCCTTCCTGCCGCCGCCCGCCCGGGGTGAGCCGCGTCAGGTCCCGAGTTCCTTCTCGATGACAGCGGCAAGGGAGCGGGCAAGCGTCTGGATGCGCTCCCGCTCCTCCCCCTCCACCATCACCCGGACCACCGGCTCGGTCCCCGAGTACCGGACGAGGAGGCGACCGTTCCCGTCCAGGGCTGCCTCCGCTTCGGCGAGCGCCCGCCGCACGTCCGGCAGGCTTCCCAGATCAGCCCGGCGGGAGACCCGGACGTTCACCAGGACCTGGGGGTACACCGTCATGCACCGCCGAAGGGCCGAGAGCGGCTTCCCCTCCCGCCGCATCAGGTACAGAATCTGGAGCGCGGTGATGAGCCCGTCCCCCGTGGAATTATGCTCCAGGAAGATCACGTGGCCGGACTGCTCCCCGCCCAGGATATAGTTGCCCCGCAGCATCTCCTCCAGGACGGCGCGGTCTCCCACCGCTGTCCGGAGGAGCCGGATCCCGTGGGCAGCCAGCGCCCTCTCCAGGCCCGCGTTGCTCATCACCGTGGCGACCACCGTGTCCCCCCGGAGCGCACCGCGCCGCTTCAAATCCAGGGCGCACATCGCCATGATCTGGTCCCCGTCCACCAGGGCGCCCATCTCGTCCGCCAGGATGACCCGGTCGGCGTCCCCGTCGTGGGCGAGCCCGATATCAGCCCGGTGCTCCCGGACCGCCGCCTGCATCCCCTCCGGGTGGAGCGACCCGCAGTTCTCATTGATATTGAAGCCGTCGGGGGCCACGTTGAGCGCGATCACCTCGGCCCCCAGCTCGCGCAGCAGGGTCGGGGAGACTTTGTAGGCGGCCCCGTGGGCGCAGTCCACGACGACCTTCATCCCCTTGAAGGTGACCCCTTTCGGAATGGTCTGCTTCGCGAACTCGATGTAGCGGCCGACCGCGTCGCCGATCCGGTAGGCCTTCCCCACCTCCCGCGCCCGGGGTCGGATGGCGTCAATCTCCCCCGAGAGGACCAGTGCCTCCACTCGGGCCTCCAGTTCGTCCGGGAGCTTGAACCCATCCCCCGAGAAGAATTTAATCCCGTTGTCCTCGAAGGGGTTGTGGGAGGCGGAGATGACCGCCGCCGCGTCCGCCCGCAGGCTCCGGACGATGAAGGCGATCCCCGGGGTGGGGAGGGGCCCCACCAGGAGAACATCCACGCCCATCGAGCAGATGCCTGCGGTGAGGGCGCACTCCAGCATGTAGCCGGTCAGGCGGGTATCCTTGCCGATGACGATGCTGGTCTGCCTCCCCGGGCGGCGCGTGAGGTCGGCCACGGCCCGCCCGAGCCGCACCACCGTCTCGGGGGTCATCGGCTCTTCGTTCGCGATGCCCCGGACCCCGTCGGTGCCGAACAGTTTGCCCACGCGAGTGTCACTCCAACGAATTGCAGATACCGTTCACGCGATGACCGCGGTGCCGGGCCAAATGACGAGCATCACGAGGCCCGAGGGAGGAGGCGGCCGGAG
>CAZRDA010000472.1:0-1505 GCA_964598715.1 uncultured bacterium
AGCGTCAGCCTTCCAAGCTGAGGGTCGCGGGTTCGAATCCCGTTTCCCGCTCCAGGGGTTCTCAGGCGGATCGAGTCGGTGGCCGTCTGTGCGGCGGCCGCTGGGATGGGTGCAGGGAGCAGGCGACGGCCGGGGAGGCCTCCGGGACACACGGCAGGATGGGGAAGGGGTGGTAGGGCGGGCGGGGGCGCTTGCGCTGGCCGCGCTCCTGCTGTTGGCGCCGCGGGTCCCGGCGGCCGACTCGGCGGCCGTCCATACCCAGCGTGGGATCGGCCTGTCGGCCGGGGGATTGCACCGGGAGGCCCTGGCCGAATTCGAGCGGGCCCTCGCCCTCGACCCCACCAACCCGGTCTTCCGTCGGAACCTCGCCCGAGCACACGCGAACCTCGGGGCCCACCTCCTGAAGAGTGGTGTGCCCGCGGAGGCGAAGGCGGCGTTCCGGGCAGCCCTGGATGCGGGAGGGGAGGAGCCGACCTACTATGCGGGGCTGGGGGCGGCCGCCCTGCAGCAGCGGGAGACGGCTGAGGCACTCTGGTCGCTCGACGCGGCGCTCCGCCTTGCCCCGGGGCAGCCGGACATCCTGGTCCTCATGGGCGAGGCCTACGACCAGGCCGGGGATAGCGCGCGCGCCCTGGAGTTCTGGGGGGAGGCGCTCAAGCAGCGGCCGGAGGATAGCCGGCTCCGGGAGCGGGTGGAGCGGGCGGGCCGCGCCGCCCGGGTCGAGGAGCGGTACGAGGCCCGGGAGAGCCATCACTTCCGCCTGCGGGCCGAGGGGGCGATCGCCCTGGCCGCCCAGGACGAGGTCCTGGCCCTGCTCGAGCGGGCGTACCAGAGCGTCGGCTTCGCCCTGGGGCATTACCCGTCGGACCAGGTGCCGGTGGTGCTCCACTCGGACGGCGATTTCGCGGCGGTGGCTGGGCAGCCCCACTGGGTCGGCGGGATCTACAGCGCTGCGGACGGGAGGATCCGGATTCCGGCCCGGGGGCTCCGCCGGGGCACGGCGGGACTCGGCGAGGTGCTGGCCCACGAGTACACGCACCTGGTCGTGATGCGCCTGAGCAGGGGTCGCGCCCCGAGATGGCTGAACGAGGGACTGGCGATCTACTTCGAGCGAGGAGGGGGGACCGGGGACGGGGCTTCCCGCCGGCCGGGGACGGGGTTCCGGCTCCCGCTGGGTGCCCTGGATCGAGCCCTCGCGCAGAAGGAGGATTACGGTCTCGCGACGACGGCCTACGCCGCAAGTGCTTCGGCGACCGCGTTCTTGCTGGAGCGGGCAGGGGTGCAGGAGGTCGGGCAGCTCCTCCGGCGCCTCGGGGAAGGGGTGCCCTGGGAGCGGGCCTTCGAGGAGGCGGCCAGGATGGATCTGGCTGCCTTCGAGCGGGAGTGGCAGGAGCGCCTCCGGTAGTCGCGGGGGACGCGCCGGGTCAGACCCGCTGCCGTTTGCTGTAACGGCCCACGTAGCTCAGTCGGCAGAGCGCGTCCTTGGTAAGGACGAGGTCACCAGT
>CAZRDA010000473.1:0-1502 GCA_964598715.1 uncultured bacterium
CTGCTGGTACAGGAGGGCGTGGTGGCAGCCCAGGCTGGCGGCGTCGGCCAGGCGGGTGAGGACCCGGAGGTCGCTGAGGGTGAAGGCCCGGGCGGTCCGGCGGCCGACCAGCAGCACGCCGAGCGGCGTCCCGCCGTGGATGATGGGGACCGCCGTCTGGGCCACCGTCCCCTCGGCCCGGGCCCCGGCATCCCCCTCTTCGCTGTGGGTGAAGTGAGTATCCTGGAGGTAGTCTGGGGTGTCCAGGATCTCCCCCGTCTCCAGGACCGTTCCGGCCATCCCCGTCCCCCGTCGCAGGGTGAGGCCGGCGAGCGCGGAAGAGACGCCCCCCGTCTGGGCCCGGATGGTCATGGTCTGCCCGTCCGCTTCCACCAGGGCGAGGAAGGCGAAGTCTCCCGTGGCCAGGGCCTTGGCCTCCGTCACCACGCGCTCCAGGATGGGGTCCAGCTCTAGGGAGGTGGCCAGGTTCTTGACCAGCCCGGTGAATGCCTCGGCTTCCTCCCGCTGCCGCTCTGCGTCCTCTTCCACCCGCTTCCGCTCCGTGATGTCCACCATCATCCCGCGGAGCTGCGGGGAGGCCCTGTCGGCATGCCGGACCGCCCGCACCTGCTCGCGGAACCAGACGATGCGCCCGTCCGCGGCCAGCATCCGGTACTCGACCTCGACATCGCTTCCCTCCGCTCCAGCCTTTCGGTAGAGGGTCATGATGCGGTCCCGATCGTCGGCGTGGATGCGGGTGGCCCAGAAGTCCGGCTCCGTGAGCCACCGCCGGACCGGGGAGCCCAGGACCTCCTCGGCCCGCTGGCTCACGAAGGAGAACTTCAGGGTCTCCGCGTCCGCCTCCCATACGATGGCGTCCAGCCCCTGCACGAGGTCGCGGATCTGCTGCTCTGAGGCGGCGAGCCGGGCGTGGGCCCGCGCGAGGCCGAGCGCCTGGCCGAACTGGCCGCCGACGGCCTTGGCGAAGGACAGCCATTCTTCCTCCAGCTCCCGGTAGACCGACACCATCACGAGCACGCCCAGGCGCTCCGCGCCCATGATGAGTGGCGAGATCAGCATCGCCTTCGCCCCCGCCGTGGCGAGGAGGCCCTCCGACTGGTCCCCGGGGACGGTCGGGGAGGGTACCAGCACCGGCTCCGCCTCCCGGATCACTCGGCGGAGGAGGCCGGCGTGCCCGAAGAACTCCGCGAGCGCCGCCTCGTCCGAGTCCGGGTACCCCAGGTGCGCCACCGGGGAGAGCCGGCCGTCCGGCCCTGCCAGGTAGACGATGGCCTTGGAGATCCCCGCCGCGTCGAAGCACCGCTGGAGCAAGTCGTTCAGCGTGGTTTTGAGGTTCGGGGTGGCCTTCAGCATCTCGGGGATGCCGGTGAGGACCGCCAGCTCCGCCTCCAGCAGCACCGCCCGGGTGGTGAGGCGGGTGTTGGCGGCGGCCTGGTGCTCAAGCTGCCGGATGATCCGGTGGAGGTACTCCTCCGTCGGGAGCTGGACCGGGTCGGCGGGCA
>CAZRDA010000474.1:0-1502 GCA_964598715.1 uncultured bacterium
CTCCCCCTCGTCATCGGGATCACCCTGGCGACCTTCCTGATCTCCCACGTGGTCCCGGCCGATCCGCTGGGCATGGTCCTCTCCGAGCGGGCCATGCAGAATCCCGAGATCGTGAAGGCCTACCGGGAGCGGTTCGGCCTGGACAGGCCTCTCCCGGAGCAGTATGTGATTTATCTCCGGAACCTCCTCCAGGGAGACTTCGGCACCTCCATCGCCACCCAGCGCCCGGTTGCCCGGGATCTGGCCCAGTTCCTGCCGGCCACGCTGGAACTCAGTCTGGGAGCCATGCTGGTCGCGGTCCTGGTCGGGCTCCCCATCGGCGTCATCGCCGCCCTCAGGCGGGACCGGCTGGCCGACCATTGCGCGCGCATCATCGCGCTGATCGGGGTCTCCGTGCCGGTCTTCTGGCTGGGGCTGTTAGCCCTGAACCTCTTCTACTTCCGCCTGAACTGGCTGCCGGGCCCCGGGCGTCTCGCCCCCCACCTGGCGGCTCCCGCGACGGTGACCGGCCTCCACACGCTCGACAGCCTCCTGGCCAAGGATATGGCTGCGCTCTGGAGCAGCGTGCGGCACCTGCTCCTCCCGTCTCTCGTCCTGGGGGCCTACAGCATGGGCACCATCTCGCGGATCACCCGCTCCACACTCCTTGAGGCCCTCGGCCAGGAGTACGTCCGGACCGCGCGGGCCAAGGGGCTCAAGGAGCGGGCCGTCGTGCTCACGCACGCCTTGCGGAACGCCCTCATCCCCACGGTGACGGTGACGGGCCTCGCCTTCGGGAACCTGATGGCTGGGGCGGTGCTCACCGAGACCATCTTCTCGTGGCCGGGGATCGGCCGGTATGCCGTCGGGGCGGCGGCCTTCCTCGACTTCCCGGCCATCATGGGGGTGACGCTGCTGATCGGCCTCCTCTATGTGGCCGTGAACCTGGGGGTGGATGTGACCTACGCGCTGCTCGACCCTCGCATTCGCATCGGGAGAAAGGCGTGACGGCGATGGGGGGGCTCGCGCGTTTCGCCCGGACCATCCTGCGGGGCCACAAGGCCGCCCTCGTGGGCGGGAGCATCGCGGCCCTCTGGCTGGCCGTGGCGATCCTCGCCCCGGTCCTGGTGCCGTACGATCCGCTGGCCCAGGACCTCTCGGCGCGGCTGGAGGCGCCGAGCGGGCGGCACCTCTTCGGGGCGGACGATTTGGGCCGGGACGTCTTGAGCCGGGTCCTCTACGGGGCGCGGATCTCTCTGCCCATGGGGGGGTTCGTTGTGCTTCTCACGGGCCTGATCGGGGTGTCCATCGGAGCGGTCTCGGGCTACCTGGGCGGGACCGTGGACGACATCCTCATGCGGGTCTGCGACGCCGTCCTGGCCTTCCCGTCCCTGATCCTGGCCATGGCGATCACGGCTGCCTTGGGGCCGAGCCTCAACAACGCCATGCTGGCCATCGTGGCCGTCCTCTGGCCCGAGTACGCCCGGATCATGCGAGCCCAGGTCCTGGCGGTCAAGGAGTTC